>OMTC01000384.1 GCA_900313845.1 uncultured Prevotellaceae bacterium | reverse complement strand
TTTTTCCTTCAAGAGAGGTTGGGGTAGGCTCATCACCGCCTCCGCCTTCGCCACCTTCACCACCTTCTCCGCTGCCTGAATTGGTGATGTCGAGGGAGAGGGATGGGGTGGTTGAGTCGAGCGTAGGGTGGAAAAACCATGCGAAGGTGCCGTAGTATCCATCGTCGACATCTCCTTTTTTGTCTTGCGCTCTGAATGTACCCCAAATTCGCCAGTTGTTCAATCCTGTGCCATCACTTTTGAATGACAATGCAGTGGTTGGATTGCCTTGTCCATCAACGATTTTGTACCATTCTAGTTTGAAGTACGTTCCCCAGAATTGGAGATTGTTGTCAAGTTGAACCTTGATGAAATTCGTGGAGATGCTGGAGGCAAAAGTGACGTTTTTGAAGGTTGGGTTTTCAATGGTTTGCTTGATGCGAATGGCGTATGGAGTGCCGGCAACGATGGATGTTGCTGCCTTCATCTTGATGGTGGTGCCATCGTAGGAGTCAAACTCTTGCAAGTTCCAATTGCCTTCGCCAAAGGTGGCGTCAAGCACTTCTTGCGAAGCCGTGAAGGGGAAGACTGCTCCGTCCCACTCGTAGGCTGAGAATGTTTTGTTTTGAAGGGTTACGTTACAGGTCTGATTGCAATAGCTGGTGTAAGCACCGGCATCGGTTGAGGTAACGTCAAATACTACGTCTGTTGCTCGTGCGCTTCTACACAAGAACAAACAAATCACCGCCAAGGCGGCACACAAATAATGTTTCATGATATAAAGATTTTAGTTGTTGAATATTTCGAATCAAATTAGGGTAGTACAAGATAGTTCTATCATGCACTTAGCCACAAGGTTCCATCATCGGTTGGTCTGTTTCCTCTTTGTTGGTGTATCCTAAGAAATGTCTTAGAATGGTCGGAACTGCGGGTTGTTGGCTTTCTTCACAGCGATGCACTCCATTTCGATGAGCCATGTAGGTCGGCAAACGGGTGCAAGGGTGATGATGTATGGTGTGTGGGGGAATTTCTGCTGGAAGAGGGTCTTCACGAGTGATACGTCGGCAAGGTCGCGGAGATAGACAATGATTTGCATCACGTCGTCGTAGGTGGCTTCTGCTTCTGCGAGGAGTGTTTCTACGTTCTCCCACATGCGATGTGTCTGCTTGACGATGTCGCCTTCGTACATGACTTCTCCCTTGTTGTTGATGGAGGCAGTACCCGAGATATAGACGTGGTTTCGGTCTCCATAGTGTAGGCAGACTCCGCGCTCGAAGGTCACACCATATTCGTAGGTTGGGTTGAGGTGGGTGCGAGCGTAGAGGTATTGCTGCTGTTGAGGGTCGAAACCAGTGAGTGCGTATGCTCCCAACTGAATGATGGAGAGGGGATGACTTGGCGTGCCACCGATGCCTGTGGAGGCAATGTAGTGGGTGTTTCGGGTGAGTCCCTGTTCGAAGAAATTGTCACGACGTGCACGTACCATTCCTGCGTATTGGGTATCTACATCGCGCACAAAGAACCATGTGCGGATACAGTTGTCGGCAAGTGTTGCATCCATGTCGTCGAGAAGGTTCTCGTAGGAGTTGAGGAGCTTGAGTGTCTGCTCGTAGCTGCTGCCTTCTGCCTTTTGGAGTCCCATGGTCCAGAGATGGCGATAACCATTGTGCTCACTGATGAGTGTGCCATCGAGCATGCTCACGCGCGTACCTTTTTGAAGATAGAGCCAAAGAGTTACTTTGGAACCATCGAGCGGAGGTTGCTGAATGTAGGAGACGGTGCAGTTTTCGTTCTGACGAAGGAACGGCACTTGGTTGGTGGCATCGGTGAGGAAATAGCGCTTGAAGATGGTGTTGGCTCCTTGGAGTTCAGGGAGCTGGAAAAGCTGGTCTTCGGCAGCATAGATGCGCTGCACTTGTGCTTCGAAAGTGTCGTTGTTGGCATCGATGGAGATGAAAGCATGTGCTTCTTCCACGGCATCTTCTCCGAGCGAGAAAACCGACAGTTGAAGGCGTGCAGCAAGTTCGGGTATGTGAAGATTTTTGGTAATCACTTGTTCGACAATTGTTTTGTACGTGTTTTGAGTTTGCTGTTATTTTGCAAAATCAGGTGCAAAGATAGTAATTTATAATGGAATACGACGAATTTTTCCTGTATAATCTGATGATTAAGGTGTGGCAAATACTCAAAAGAGAGGGTGCGAATCACGTGTTTTGAGGGTTGGGGAAGAAAATTTACCCCGATTTGAGTATTGCGCTGAGGGAGTGAAATGTGCTAACTTTGCAGCGAGTTTAAGATGCATAACTCTGTTATTATATAATGAATAGAAAGACGATTTTATTAACTATGTTGTGCTTGGCGGGTGCTGGAGTAGCATCGGATGCAGAGGCACAAGAGGTGGCTGCGGATAGTGTGATGCAGCACGTGAAGGGTAACCGACTGAGTTTGGGTG
>OMTC01000098.1 GCA_900313845.1 uncultured Prevotellaceae bacterium | reverse complement strand
ATCTGTCCCTTCTTCACCTGGCTGCCAGCCGCCAAGCTTTGCTTCTTCACCTTACCGAAACCATGTACGCGTGCCCTCATGCCTCTCTTTTCGATGGCGAAGATGGCATCTCGTGCACCCATGCCCAACAAGTCAGGCATCATCGTATCCACATTCTGAACGGCATCCATCGACACCCTTACGGAATCATGATGGAATTTCCCATAGTTGGCATCCCAGCCAGCACCCTTCTTGAATGGCACTTTCAGCGATGCCAGCACCTGCTTCGTGGATTGTGTCTCACCTGCCTTCACGTTAGGAACGAAAATCGACAAGGAGTCACTGGCTCTGGAAATATCTGTCACCACATTCTTTGAATACACGCGCTCTGCAATAGTCTTGAACACCGTACCCGACATGGCTCCACCCGAAGCACCTGGTGCCGCTGTACGAATCGAAACGATGCAAGTATATTGAGGGTCGTCAGATGGATAATAGCCACAGAAGCTCACCAAGTGCTCTGTACGTCCGCTATGATAACCACCTTTGCCTGCCACCTGTGCAGTACCAGTCTTTCCCGACACACTGAAATGCTTGCTACCAGCACGCTTACCAGTACCATATTGTTTGTTGTTCACCACCTGCTTCAAGATGCCCTGAATCTCCTTCAGTGTCTTGTCCTTGCAGATGTGCTCCTTGATGACTTCTACAGGGAACTCTGCCACCATTTCGCCATTTCTCGAAATACCCTTCACGAAGCGTGGGCGCACCATCCTTCCGTTATTGGCAATGGCATTATAGAAGGTCACGGTGGAGATAGGAGGAATCTGTGTGTTGTAACCTATCGACATCCAAGGCAGAGAAGTCTTCGACCAATAAGTCTCCTTCTCGTCAGGACTCAGAATATGAGGATTGGCAGCACCATAGAACGGCAAATTCAAAGGTGTTCCAATGCCCACTCGCTTCAATCCAGCAATGAATTTCTCTGGCTTATTATGATAGTGCTCATCAATCAATCGACTCACACCGATATTGGAAGAACGCACCACAGCGAGGGTCACGTCGAGCACACCGCATCCGCCTCGTGCCCAGTTGGAATCGCGCATTCTCGCTCCATACATGTTATAAATGCCGCAACCCGTATCGACCTTGTCGTCCAACGTGATTTCGCCATCGTCGAGTGCCACCATAATCGAAGCGGTTTTGAAGGTAGAACCAGGCTCCATCATAGCTGCCAAGGCATAGTTTCGTGCCTCGTAGTAATTGCCAGAAACTGAATCTCTTGCCAAATTCACAATGGCTTTCACGTCGCCCGTATGGGTTTCCATCAAGATGCACACACCAAACTCTGCATTCAGTTCGATGAGTTTTTCCTTCAGTGCCGTCTCGCAGATGTCCTGCATACTCACGTTGATGGTGCTCACCAAGTCGTAGCCATCCACAGGCTCTTGGTCCACTATATCCACATTCTTCGAACGGATGCGACGCTGGTGGAGCAAACCGCTCTTGCCGCGCAACAAAGTGTCATAGGCAAGTTCCAAACCCGAACGCGCCGAGTCCTTTGCTCCATACATCTCGCCGAGGGTACGACGAGCCAAGGAGCCAAACGGTTTCTTGCGGTTGTTACGCTCCTCCACGATGAGTCCACTCTTGTATTTACTGCGGATATTGAAGATTGGCAGCTCACGCAACTTATTGTATTGGATGTAATTCAGAATATAGCCTGGACACACATCAAAATAACGAGCATGCTTTTCCATGCCAAGCTTGATGTGGTTGTAGTAGCCAGCAGAATCGAGGGCAGGACAGATTTTTGCCAAACCGCCACTGATGGCAGGCAAATTGGCAACCAACGTAGAGTCCTTCATGCGAATCAATGAATCCCGCACAGCAACAGCCTTGTCGTAGTCTTTGCGGTTCATCGTGTCCTTTGGCATGTTGGGAATTCCCGCCAAGAAGTCGAAGCGCACCTTATAGTTAGGCAGACTACTCGACAGCAACTCTCCTTCAGCCGAGAGTATATTTCCACGGTTTGGTTTCAGTTCCACACTGTCCTTCTCGAAATTGTCCTTTCTAATCTGGACCCAATGTTCCCTATCCACGGTCATCGTCTTGAGCATGGAATAGAGAATGCCTATGCACACCAATACCACAGGAACAATCACAAACGGAAACTTGTTGGCACTGATGGTGCGAGTGACCGACTTGCCTGCCGATCCACCATTCTTTCCTTTATTTTGTTCCTTATTCTTCATTCGTCATTGTTTTTTTCAGTAAGCCTCGTTTTATCCGAAGCCTTTCTTTTTAGTTTCTCCGTAAGCTTCGGTTTTGCCGAAGCCATTCTTCTCTCTCACTTCACCTCAAACGGCGGTGTGGTAGGATTCACCAACGCACTATCCCCGTTTTCCTTGAGTTTCACTTCTATGTTCGACTGCCTACTCAGGTTGAGCAATTCGCTCGACTGCGTGAGCACGTTGTATCGTTCCTCTTGCAGTTTCAGTTTCAGACTGTCTATCGTGATGATTTCCTGCTGGCTATTGTAACGGTTTGCCGTATAAGCCAACATCAATGCCACCACAAACAGCACGAAAATCACTTGACGCACAAAAAACTTGCTCTGCAAAATGTCGCCACCCAAAATCGACTTCAACGAGATTTCGCCGAATTCATCCTCGTCTTCCTCATCCTCCACATATCGCTTGATGGCTTCGTTGTCAGCAGCCTCAGTCGCAGTTTCAGTGTCCTCCGTTTCGTCCTTAGCAACAACACTCTCTTCTGGCTCCTCACTTTGAGCCACAGATGACGCATCCGTCTCCTCAGCCTGCTTTTTCTTCAAGCTGGAAGTACCCGATGTCGCCTCCTCATCTTCAACGATTCGGAGCATTGCCTTCTTAGTATCTTGATTCTCTTTTTTCAAAACTTATCGTCTTTATTTTGTTTGTGCTTTATTATTTCTAAATCAGGCCTCCATCCACCCCCCGAGGGGAGGGAACCATCCGGATGGCATCGCTTCACGCTTCACATTTCACGCTTCACACCTCACGCTTCACTCTCTTCTCCTCCCCTCGGGGAGGTCGGGAGGGGGCTTCCTTTATTATATCTTTTCCGCTATTCTAAGCTTTGCGCTTCTGCTTCTTGGGTTTCGTTCCTGTTCTTCGTCGCTCGGCACAACCACCTTGTTATTCACCAATCGGAATGGGCAATCCACTCTGCCATAGAAGTCCTTGTTCTCCTTGCCCTCAGTATTTCCTGTCTTCATCAGGTTTTTCACCATGCGGTCCTCCAGCGAATGATACGTAATCACCACCAATCGTCCGCCTGGCTTCAGCACCTCAGTAGCTTGTTTCAGCATCTCCTTCAATGCCTCCATCTCCTGATTCACCTCGATGCGCAATGCCTGAAACACTTTCGCCATGTCCTTCTTTTCGCGTTCAAACTTGAAGAACGGCTGAGTCACGGTCAAGAAATCATCGATGGTCCGAATCGTTTTCTGTTGACGAGCCTTCACAATGGCTGCGGCTATCTTCCTACTGTTTTTCAGTTCGCCATAGAGGTAGAACACATCCGCCAACTGCTCTTCCGAATATTGGTTGACAACGTCGGCAGCCGTCTTTCCACCCCTCTGATTCATTCGCATGTCCAACTGCCCATTGAAACGGAACGAGAATCCGCGTTCGCTATCGTCGAAATGATGGGAGGAAACGCCCAGGTCAGCCAAGATGCCATCCACCTGCTCCACGCCGTAGTAACGAAGAAAATTTTTCAGATAGCGGAAGTTGCTTCTCACAAACGTGAAATGCTCCTCCACCCGCTTCAACTCATCAGCATGATAGCCCTTCAATTTCAACTGAAAATTCTCGTATGCATCCTCATCTTGGTCGAAGCCATAGAGATGTCCACCCTTTCCCAATCTGCTCACAATCTCATGGCTATGTCCTCCACCGCCAAAGGTGACATCTACAAAGACCCCACCCTTCTCACGGATGTTGAGTCCATCCACACTTTCATGGAGCAAAACAGGTATATGATAGGAAGCCGAACTCATCTTCAAGTTTTAAGTTTCAGGGCACTTCGTGCTGGTTTCAAGTTTCAAGGCGCAAAGCGCCGTTTCAAGTTTCAAATTTCAATTTCAAGTCTATGGCTTGCCATCTAGATGGCATCGCTTCACGCTTCACACTTCACGCTTCACTTTCATCTCTCTCCCTCAGGGGAGCTGGAGGAGGGCTTTGTGGGTCGTCTGCCATACATCTCTGCAAATCCGCTCCTAACGTATCTTCACCTTCGTTCAGGTATTCGTCGAATCGAGTAGGATTCCAAATCTCGATGCGGTCATCCATTCCGACGAAACGCACCTCGTCCGTGATGCCAGCAGCTTGCAGTTTTCGTTTGGTGAGGAGGAGTCTGCCACTCTTATCGAGTTCCTGCATTTCAACACCAGCCACAAAACGGCGAAGCATGTCCTGATGTTCACCGTTCCAATGGTTCATGCGAGCTTGCATCTCGTCGAGCCTGCTGTTCCACACCGACTCAGGATAGAGCACAAGACACTTTTGGAAAAGGTCGGAACGCAGCACGAAGCTCTGTGGCGCACCCTTCGTGTCCACCACCTTCCTGAATGCAGCAGGGAAAAACACACGTCCCTTCGCATCGGTTTTAGCTAAATATTCGCCAATAAATCTCATGCTCGTTCCTATATTCCTTTTTTAAGTGTATCTTCGAAGACATTCCCCCATTTCCATAGGCAAATGCATGGCTTTTTTCACCATTCCTTTGCAAAGATATGAATTTCCCCACAATTCCCCACACTATTACCCATTTTTTTTGAAAAAAGTTTTCAACACCCTGTTCATAACGTTCACATCTTTCTGTTTTTCAAATATTTATGAAAACATCCTTTTGGTGGGGCAAAAATTCATAAAAATGCCGATTTGCAACCTCCACTGACAAATATTACGCGAGCTCGGAATCGGATAGTTCTTCATGAATGATACCTTTGCAAATATAGCCATTTCGATGCAATTTGCCCGATTTTTTTCTCGAAAGACTTACATTTTTCTGTTTTTTATCTATATTTGCAGAAATAATTCACTAAGACTATGGCTAAACAGAAAAAGACAAGCAAACAAAGCTACAACAACATCAAATCAACGCACCCCGTCCTTTGTCCTGACGGTAAGTATCGCTGGGTGTACGATGTACCCATGCTCAAGAACCCCAGCATCCTCATGGAAGTATATTGGGTACTTGGCGTCAGTTTCGGCATCGTGTGGTTGTTCGTATTGCTGATGGGAGGATGCGAGAACCACTTCCGCCTAGCTGATCTGTGGGAAATCACGCGTGGTTTCCTAATTCTCTTGGCAGTATTCTTTGTGCTGGGATGGGTGGCATATTTCTTCGTTTCATGGTACTACGGCTGGAAATACAGCATCCTCTTCATCATGGATGAGCAGGAGGTGGTACACAAGCAACTACCCGGCACGGAAGGCAAGGCGCGTGCCATTGGCAAACTGACCGCACTGGCTGGAGCAGGAGGCGGAAAAATAGGCATGGCAGGAATGGGAGTACTGGTTGCCAACCGTACATCAATGTCCACCAGCTACAGCAGTGTACGACGTATCATAGCATGTCGCCGTCGCCATCTCATCAAAGTGAGAGAACGTTTCAGCCGCAATATGGTTTTCGTGGCGGACGAAGACTTCGACTTCGTTTACAAATATCTCTGCGACCACTGTCCTAACGCTCGCAAAAGCTGAAGGGAGAATGAAGTGATGGGGAGAATGGGCATTATGGGGAGAATGGGACCTAAGGACAAAGAAACAAGGATTTGCTTTTGATGCAGCGCTTTAGAGGATTTTCTAAAGCGAATGTGAGGATTTTCCAGAGCGTTTTAAGGGATTGTCTAAAGCTCATGTGTGGATTGACAGAACCGATTCTTTGGATTTAACTAGTTGTCGAAGGTTCGTCATCGACTTGGCGAGCCTTCGGCGTGGCGATGGCGAAGGTTCGCTATAATTTCGCTGAGGGCTCGGTTTTTCAGTAAAATCAAAGGAAAGAGGCAGTGGAATCAAAGGAATCATTCAGAATATTCAAAGGAATCATGCAGTACAATCGAAGGAATGATTGGCTTTCGCTGAGCTGAAGGTTCAGTACATTCGAAGGAGAGACTGTACAAAAGAAGGAGTCCATGCTCCCATCGTGTGCCACTGTGTGAGTGGATTCGAGGAAGCATGGACTCCCGCTGAGCCATATCGTCAAGCGTCTGCTTGTTTATTGAGGATTGGCGTATGGCGCTTTCACCACTACCTTCCTGCCATTGTGGATATAAACGCCTGGCTGCAGAGGTCGCTTGCCAATCTTGTAGCCTTGCAGCGTCCACCAGTTCGTGTCGTCGTCGGCAGTCACGCTATGGATGCTGGTAGGCAGATTGCTCAGGTCGATGACGTAAGGTTCCCACGGCGTGCCGATGTTCTGGTCGGTGGCATAGGTGAGACGGTTGTCGAGGGTGATGAACCCATCCATGGTGTAGGTGCGTATCTCGATGGCTTGTCCACTGCCCTCGCCAGCAATGATGAGGTAGTAGAGTCCGTCCTCGGCACGAGCAGCTCCTCGGCATTCGCCATTCACAAAGGCTGCCACTTCACAGGTGTCGATGACTTCCTCTCCATCCATCAACTGAATCACCATCGTCATGTTGTCGGAGTAGGTGCCAGCTTCCACAGGCGAGAATCATGTTGTCGGAATAGGTGCCAGCTTCCACAGGCGAGAATATCGACAACGGTGCTGGAGGTGCCATCGCCTTCACATCGGAATTCATGCCTTTCACCTCGTGGTGGGTGTTGGATGAAATAGTCGGATAGACGAACTGCTTGTTCTGGGTGGTGTCGGTGTTGAAGTACATGTAGCCGTGTCCGCTCTCCAAGGACTTCAGACTTCCGTTCCACTTTTCTCCGTCGTAGATGGCAATGCCGGTGAGTGATTTCACTCGGTCGCCCTGCTGAGGATTAGCTCCTGCCAATGCCTCGTCGATGTTCATGGTGGTGAGTGGCGTGTAGCCAATCCAGTTCCATCCACGATTGAGATGGACAGGCCATTGACTGAGCTCCATCGGTACGCCCCAAACAGGAAGTGGGTCAGGCAACTCAGGACTGTTGGTGGCGTTCGACAGCATCATCTTGTACATCTTTCCAGGCTCTATCTTTGCACTGTTTGGTTTCCATTCTGAACCGTTGCTGTAGATCATGGCGTTACTCTTGTCCTTGATATAGGTCTTGAAGAGGGTCAAGTCAGGGAACACGGCGATAGGTCGCAAATCCTCTGGCACCACGCCCAGTGCTATCCAGTTCCACTTCATGTTGAGCTTGAGGTTCTGCTCCACCTTGTTGCCCTTGATCCAGATGGCTGGATGCTGGTAGTCACCGATGAGGGTGTCGGGAACGAAGGTGACATTGAGTTCCTTGCCTTCTTGCGACAAGAGATTGACATCAGGATAGGTGATGTCGGTCGATGCGTCCCAGATGCGGAATGTGATTGGCTTGTTCTTGTCGGCATAGTCGT
>OMTC01000099.1 GCA_900313845.1 uncultured Prevotellaceae bacterium | reverse complement strand
ATGGTAAAGGTGCAGGTGTCAGGAATCACCTTGTGCTGTGTGCCAGCATTGATGATGGTGACGGTGGTTTTCACGGGACCCAATAACTACGTTTGCTTAGGGAATTGATATTGCTGAATCCAAGCGATGTCCTTCATGGCACGATAGATGGCGTTGTCCCCTTCGTTTCGGGCTGCATGCCCCGCCTTCCCATGTGCCGTGGCATCTATCACCATCAGTCCTTTTTCAGCAATGGCGGGTTGCATGCCAGTAGGTTCGCCTACAATGGCGAAGTCAATTTTTGGAAGCAACGGAAGTACGCTTTCAATGCCATTCTTGCCAGACACTTCTTCTTCACAGGAAGCTAAGTAAACCAAGTTGAACGAAGAATGAAGCGTGAAGGATGAAGAACTGGAGAGTGTGATGAATACTTGGAGCAAGGAGACAAGCCCTCCTCCGCAGTCGTTGGAACCTAAGCCATAGAGGGTGTCGCCTTCGAGCGAGGGCTGGAAGGGATTTCGCTGCCATGCAGAGACGGGTTTCACCGTGTCGATATGCGCATTGAGCAGAATGGTAGGCTTGCTTTCGTTGAAGTCGGGAGAAAGCACCCACAGGTTGTTTCCGTGGCGCTGAGGCTGAAACCCTTTGTCTTGCAAGTAGTTCTGTAGGATGTCGGCAGCCGCCTGCTCGTCCCTGCTGATGGAAGGCGTGGCGATGAGTTGACTAAGGAGTTGGATTGCTTCGTTGAGCATGATGATTATTGATTTTCCCGCAAAGGTAGTGCTTTTTGAGGGAAAAACTGAAAACTTAGATGAAAAAATGATTGTACGGGGGGTGGTCGGGAATTCAAGCTCTATTTTTTGTGTTAAAAACTGGGTTGAATCTGCGTCGGAATCTCCTCGTATGGTGTAAAATTGTAAAATAAAAAAAGGAGGTGTGAGATGACAATAAATGCTAAATGAAAAATTAAAAATGAAAACTGTAGTGTGTAAAATGAGTGTAAGATTTGGTTTTTTATGAATCGATTGCAAAAAAGTTGATGCTTTATTTATTCGGTGTCACTAAATTTGACTAACTTTGCAACCCGATAATAAAAAACGGACTTCATTTTTAGAAAGAAATAGTAAAAATATGAGTGAAAAGAAGATTAAGACGGCATTGGTTTCGGTCTTTCATAAGGACGGACTTGACGACTTGCTTGCAGAGCTTCACAAGAACGGTGTTCAGTTCTTGAGCACAGGTGGCACACAGGCTTTCATTGAAGGTTTAGGTTATCCTTGCCAGAAGGTGGAAGACCTCACTACTTATCCTTCCATCTTGGGTGGACGCGTGAAGACATTGCATCCAAAGGTGTTTGGCGGAATCCTGGGTCGTCGTGAATTGGAAAGTGATCAGCAGGAAATGGCAAAGTATGAGATTCCTGAGATTGACCTTGTGATTGTGGACCTTTATCCATTTGAAGAAACAGTAGCAAGCACGACAGACGAAGCAACGATTATTGAAAAAATTGACATAGGTGGCATTTCGCTCATCCGCGCAGGTGCCAAGAACTTCAACGACGTGGTGATTGTTCCAAGTAAGGCTGAATATGGACCGCTGCTCGACCTCGTGAAGAAGCAGGGTGCCGTTACCACTAAGGAACAGCGCAAATGGTTTGCAAAGCAGGCGTTTGGTGTGAGCTCACACTACGACACAGCTATTCATGCTTACTTTGAAAAGTAAAAAGAGAGAAAACGGTTAAGGTTTTGTTTTTAGGGTCAAATAGCTGAGAGCGGTTTCCAAGATAAACCGTAGATGTATGTTGTCTTTAATCGAGAAGACTAAGGGACTCGAGGAATAAACTACTTTTAGATAGAAACATGGGATTTTTTAGTTTAACACAAGATATTGCAATCGACTTGGGTACAGCCAACACCATCATTACCATGGGCGGTAAGATTGTGGTGGATGAACCTTCTGTTGTTGCTATGGACCGCAGTTCAAAGAAGATGATGGCTGTGGGACATCAGGCAAAGATGATGTATGAAAAGACTCACGAGAACATTTTGACTTGTCGTCCACTCCGTGATGGTGTGATTGCCGACTTCAATGCTTGTGAGCAGATGATGCGCGGACTGATCAGGATGGTGAAGACTGGTCGTCACCTCTTCTCTCAGTCACTCCGTATGGTGATTGGTGTTCCTTCGGGTAGTACTGAAGTGGAACTTCGTGCCGTTCGCGACAGTGCAGAGCATGCTGGTGGCCGCGACGTGTATTTGGTTTTTGAACCAATGGCGGCAGCTATCGGTATCGGTATTGATGTGGAGGCACCAGAAGGTAACATGGTGGTTGACATAGGTGGTGGTTCCACTGAAATCGCAGTGATTTCTCTCGGTGGAATCGTCTCAAACAACTCCATCCGTGTGGCAGGTGATGACTTCACAGCCGACATTCAGGAATATATGAGTCGCCAGCACAACGTGAAAGTCAGTGAACGTATGGCTGAGCGTATTAAGGAGAATGTGGGTTCTGCCCTTGTGGAGTTGCCAAACGACTTGGCTCCAGATCCATACGTGGTGCATGGACCAAACCGTATCACAGCACTTCCTTTGGAGATTGCCGTGACCTATCAGGAGATTGCACACTGCATCGACAAGTCGGTGGCTAAGATTGAAACAGCCGTGCTGAGTGCATTGGAGCATACTCCACCAGAGTTGTATGCCGACATCGTGAAGAACGGTATTTGGCTCACAGGTGGTGGCGCTCTCCTTCGTGGTCTTGACAAGCGTTTGACCGATAAGATCAAGATTCAGTTCCACATTGCTGAGGACCCACTCCACAGCGTGGCTCGCGGAACAGGAATCTGTTTGAAGAATGTTCACAACTTCTCGTTCTTGATGCGATAAGATGCGGAATCTGATAGACTTTATACAAAAGAATCTTTATTGGCTGGTGTTCCTCTTCTTAGAGGTCGTCAGCCTAATTTCGCTTTTTAAGTATAACAGCTATCAGGGTAGTGTTTATTTCACGACTGCCAATCAAATGGTGGGTGGTGCTTACCGCTTGACAAGTGACGTTTCCTCTTATCTGAAATTAGGTAAGGAGAATGCCTACTTGGAGCAGGAGAACGAGCAGCTGAGAAGTGAATTGTTGGCATTGAAGAAGAAACTGAGGAAAAGACAGGGCAATTCCACTTTTGTCAACATCCAAGACACGATGTTGACGGATTACAAGTTTGTGGGAGCGCAGGTTATCAGTTCTACGCTTCATCGTACAAACAATTTGCTCACCATCGACAAAGGTTCGAAAGATGGCATTCGTCCCGAAATGGGAGTTGTGTGTTCGCAGGGCGTGGTGGGAATCGTTTATCTCACCTCGCGCAATTATTCCATTGTGATTCCTTTGCTGAATACCAGTTCTCAAATCAGTTGTCGTATGAAGAACTCACAATTCTTCGGTACGATGCAATGGCAGCGTGGCGACCCCGATATCTCGTATGTGAACGACATACCTCGTCATGCCAAAGTGGAAGTGGGTGAGATAGTGGAGACCAATGGCTATTCCGATATTTTCCCTGAGGGTATTCCTATTGGAAAGGTGAAGAAAGTGAAAGACTCATCCGATGGTATGTCGTATAGTTTGGAAGTCGAACTCTTCACCGATTTCAAGACGCTTCGCAACGTGTCGATTATCACAAACTACACGAAGCCTGAGCGCAAGGCATTGGAAGAGAAGGCGGACTCCCTTATGCAGACGGTTGATGATTAAGGGAATCAAACATCAGTATTGATAGAACCTACTTTGTAGATTAAAAATGAGTAGATCAATTATACATCGGTTTTGGAGAATGGTGCTGTTGCTGCTTTTGCAACTCATCATCCTGAATCATGTGCATGTGTTCACATACGCTACTCCAGTTGTCATTGCCTACTTGACGATGAATTTCCAACGTGGAGCCTCGCGTGTGGGCTTGCTCCTATGGGGTTTTGCCATTGGTCTGCTCTATGATGTGTTTAGCAACACGATGGGATTGGGCATGTGTTCAGCAACACTTTTGGCAATGATGCAACCTTTCCTTTTGAGTCTTTTCACGCCACGCGATGCGGCTGACGACATGGTGCCATCGATGCATAGCATGGGTGCTCATAGGTATAGCCTTTATGTCTTTTTCTCCATGCTTCTTTTCCATATCGTCTTCTATGCGCTCGATGCGTTCACCCTCTCGAATTGGACACTCACCCTCATCGCTATGGGAGGTGGAGGACTGATGGCATTCATCATCGTGCTTTTCGCTCAGATTGTTATTCCTAAAGACGATTAGACAGACTAACAACATATATCAGAGATGATGGTGGGCAACAGTAGCATACTTGATAATAGAAAATATGTGATTGGCGGCATTGCATTCGTCATTGTCGTTGCCTACATCATACGTCTTGCTTTCCTTCAGTTGTTCAGCTCCGACTACAAGGCGAGTGCCGACAACAACGCTTTCCACAATAATATCATTTACCCTTCGCGAGGTAATATCTACGACCGCAACGGAGAGTTGTTGGTGTTCAACCAACCTGCATACGACCTCATGGTGACCATGCGTGAGGTGGAGGATTTGGACACGCTCGATTTTTGCAAAACTCTGAAAATCACACGTAAGCAGTTCGACGATAAGATGGCTACCATCAAGGACCGTCGAAAGAATCCAGGCTATTCTTCTTACACTCAGCAACTGTTCATGAATCAGATTTCTGCCGTGGAATATTCCGTCTTGCAGGAAAAACTGTTTCGTTTCCGTGGTTTCAGTGTGAGAAAACGAAATATCCGCCAGTATGCTTATCCTAACTTGGCGCATGTGCTGGGTGATGTGGCTGAGGTTTCACCTTACGACATTGAAAAAGATGATTACTATATAGCGGGTGACTACATGGGTAAGCAGGGTGTGGAGCGTAGTTATGAGAAAGACCTACGTGGCGAAAAGGGAGTGGAAGTGCTCCTGCGTGATGCTCGTGGACGTATTCAAGGACATTACCAAAATGGTGCATTCGACCGCAAACCAAAGCCTGGAAAGGATTTGACACTGAGTATCGACATCAAGTTGCAAGCATTGGGTGAGCGACTCATGGAAGGAAAACTCGGTGCCATCGTCGCTATCGAACCCAATACCGGTGAGGTTCTTTGTATGGTTTCGTCACCTACTTACGACCCTCGATTGCTCGAAGGTAAGGAACGCGGAAAGAAGATGATTGAAATGGGACAAGACCCTTTAAAACCACTGCTCAATCGTGCCGTGCTCGGAACCTACCCTCCTGGTTCCACGTTTAAGACTTCTCAGGCGTTGACATTCATGCAAGAGGGCGTAATCACTTATCAAACAGCATATCCTTGTCATCGTGGTTTCCGCTTTGGACGCATGAAAGTGGGATGTCATGGACATGGTTCACCTTTGCCTTTGATTCCAGCCATTGCCACGTCGTGTAACGGTTATTTCTGCTGGGGACTCTACCACATGTTGAATGACCGTCATAAATACCGCACCATTCAGGATGCCATGACTACCTGGAAAGATTACATGGTGTCGATGGGTTTTGGCTACAAACTCGGCGTGGACCTTCCAAGCGAATCGCGTGGTTTGATTCCAAATGCTCAATTCTATGACAAGGCTTTCAAAACGTGGTCTCCACTGTCCGTCATTTCTATTTCCATCGGTCAAGGCGAGGTCCTGCTCACTCCTTTACAGATTGCCAATCTCGGTGCTACCATTGCCAATAGAGGCTATTACGTCACGCCTCATGTGGTGAAGAGCGTGAAGGGTGGTGCACTTGCCGACAGCCTCTTGGAGAAGCATAAAACGAAAGTGTCTCCTCATTACTATAATTATGTGGTGGAGGGTATGCGCAAGGCAGTTTTGGGCGGTACTTGTCGTGGTGCTAATAATCCTTGGTTTGAAACTTGTGGTAAGACGGGTACGGCTCAAAATCCGCATGGTCAAGACCACTCTGCTTTCATGGGTTTTGCACCAAAGGAAAACCCAAAAATTGCCATTTGTGTCTATGTGGAGAATGGTAAGTGGGGAGCTACTTATGGTGTGCCAATCGGTGCGCTGATGATGGAACAATATATCAATGGTAAACTCTCTCCAGCCAGTGAACATAAGGCGACTACTTTCCAAAAAAGGCATATTTCCTACGCCAGTCTTATTAAGAAGGAACTGAAGAAGATGGGCAAGGAATTACCAACAGAAAAGCTTGATTCGACCAAATCCAAGGACCCTAAGGAACTCAAGAAATTGGAGGAGGAAAAGAAGAAGGCTGCTGAGGCAAAGAAGAAAGCCGAAGAAGAAGAAAAGAAAAAGGCTGAAGAGGCGAAGAAAAAAGCAGAGGAAGAAGCCAAAAAGAAGGCAGATGCTGCCAAGAAAGCACTTGAAGAGCAAAAGCGCAATGCGGTGCAAAAGGCTGTGACCAACACGCCAATTCCTGTTCCGAATGATAGTAGCACCGTGGCTGACTCTCTGAAAGCTGTGCAAACTCAGAAGCGTGAAGAGTGAAGCCTTAAACGTGAAGCGTGGAGTGTGAAGCGTGAAGCGATGCCATCCGGATGGAAAAGCTAACGCCAACGCTATTTCTCTTCACCCTCCACTTTTCACTCTTCACTCTTCACTTCTCACTTTTCACTCTTCACTTTTCACTCTCTTCCTTCTCCTCCCCTCGGGGAGGTCGGGTGGGGGCCTACTCTTCCTTCTCCTCCCCTCTTGGAGGCAGGGCGTGGCTTATTT
>OMTC01000430.1 GCA_900313845.1 uncultured Prevotellaceae bacterium | reverse complement strand
TCACCCATATCGCCTTCGATTTCAGCCTTTGGTGTGAGGGCAGCCACAGAGTCGATAACGATGATGTCGATGGCTGACGAACGGATGAGCTGGTCAGCAATCTCCAAAGCCTGCTCACCGTTGTCGGGTTGAGCAATCCACAGGTTATTGATATCCACACCGAGTTTCTGCGCATAGAAGCGGTCGAAAGCATGTTCTGCGTCAATGAATGCAGCGGTACCTCCTGCTTTCTGTGCCTCTGCAATGGCATGAATAGCGAGGGTTGTCTTACCCGACGATTCAGGACCATAGATTTCGATGATACGTCCCTTTGGATAACCACCCACGCCGAGTGCGGCATTTAGTGACAACGAACCTGTTGGAATCACTTCCACGTCTTGAATATTGTCGTCACCCAATTTCATGATGGCACCTTCGCCAAATGATTTCTGAATGCCTGCCATAGCTGCTTCCAATGCTTTCATCTTCTCGGAAACATCTTTTGGCGGTGTTATATTTGTTTTCTTTGCCATAAAAAGATTTACGGATTTACAAATTTACGATTTACAAATTTTATTTACTATCGAATTCTTAATTGTGGAGTATCTACTCTCTCCCCCTCGGGGGAGTCGGAGGGGGGCTTTGGCTTTATAATTCTAAATCCCCGTCGAACACCTCGTGCCAAGGCAAGCCTTGCTTGTTGAGTTGTTCCATGAATGGGTCTGGGTCGAACTCTTCCACGTTGAAAACACCTGGCTTCTTCCAAATGCCTTTCAGGAACATCATCGCACCAATCATAGCAGGCACACCCGTAGTGTAGCTCACGCCCTGCATACCCGTTTCTTGGTAAGCTGCTTGATGCGAGCAGTTGTTATATACATAATAGGTACGCTCCTTTCCATCCTTCACACCACGGATGCGGCAACCGATGGATGTTTCGCCTTCGTAGTTTTCACCGAGCTCCTGTGGATTAGGCAGCACAGCCTTGAGGAATTGCAGCGGCACAATCTTCACCTTCTCCACCTTAGTTGGGTCGTTGGCAAGCGGTGCTTCGTAAGTGATTTCGTCGATACGGCTCATACCGATATTCTGAATCACATCGAGATATGTGAGGTACTGCTGACCGAAAGTCATCCAGAAGCGAGCACGCTTGATGCTTGGATAGTTGAGCACAAGACTCTCCAACTCCTCATGGTGGAGCAAATACGACTCGCGAGGACCGATATTAGGGTAGGTGAGAGGCTGGTGGATTTCGAGCGGTTCCGTCTCAATCCATTTGCCATCCTCATAGTAGAGTCCCTTCTGAGTGATTTCGCGAATGTTGATTTCAGGGTTGAAGTTTGTGGCAAAAGCCTTGTGGTGATTACCTGCATTGCAGTCCACGATGTCGAGATAATGGATTTCATCGAAGTAGTGCTTGGCAGCGTATGCCGTATAAATGCCCGATACGCCTGGGTCGAAACCGCAACCGAGGATGGCAGTGAGTCCAGCCTTCTCGAAGCGCTCGCGGTAAGCCCATTGCCAAGAATATTCGAAGTGCGCCTCGTCGCGAGGTTCATAGTTGGCTGTGTCGAGATAGTTCACGCCAGCCTTCAGACAAGCCTCCATGATGGTCAAATCCTGATAAGGCAAAGCGAGGTTCATCACGATTTCTGGTTTGAAGTCGTTGAACAATGCAACGAGTTCATCCACATTGTCTGCATCCACCTTCGCAGTCTTGATGTTGGGATTGCCAATAGCCTTCACCAGTGCATCGCACTTGCTCTTTGTACGGCTTGCAATCATCACTTCAGTAAACACGTCGGGGTTCTGAGCCACCTTATGTGCTGCCACCGAGGCAACGCCTCCAGCACCGATAATCAATACTTTTCCCATTTCGAGTTGTTTTGGTTGTTTATTTCGTTACAAATATAGTCCCTTTTTTTCAAACACACTAATTTGCACAAAGTTTTTTTCAAGTTTTTGAGTTTTTAAGTTTTAGCGGAGCTGAGTATCTTCGTTAAACTTTAAACGTTATAATTTTTACTTTTTAATTTTTTCTTTTCTATTTTTATTTCTTACCTTTGCACCCTAAAACTT
>OMTC01000106.1 GCA_900313845.1 uncultured Prevotellaceae bacterium | reverse complement strand
ACGGTCAGGTGGTTGACAAGATTGTTGGTGCTACTGCAAAGGCTGCTTACGAAGAGAAAATCAAGGCATTGCTCTAAGATGCTTTTGAGATGATGAGTTTTCGATGGGAACTTCCCGAGAACTCAGTCAAAGCAAATTCTCTTTTTCAATTTCTTATTCTCTCATTTTCTTAATTTTTTTATCCCATGTCTGCAATAGATGACGAACTTTTGAATGAAGCTGAGGAAGATGCTCGCGAAATAGAGTTCATCCGCAACTATCTGCCACTCGAGCTCAAGGAAAAGTTTTCCGACGACGAGCTTTATTATTTCTTGGATGTCATCATCGACTATTACATGTCGAGCGACATTCTCAATGTAGAACCCGACAAGGATGGCTATGTGGAAATCGACCTCGACGAGGTGACGGATTTTGTTGTTGCCAAGGCTAAGAAGGAGAAGATGGGCGAGTATGAACACGAAGACATCTTACTCGTGGTTCAGGCAGAAATAGAATACTCGGAACAGATTGAGGAAGAGGAATGAACGTGAAGCGTGAAGCGATGCTGTCCGAATGGCATTTTTCACTTTCCACTCTTCACTTTTCACTTTTCATTTCCGTTCTCGTTTGAAATTATGCCAGCTAAACAAGGTCAGATATTACAACAAACGCAGAGGCAGCTCCAGAAGTTATCTCCACAACAATATCTTGTGGCGAAATTGGTGGAGTTGCCTCTTACCGATTTAGAACAGAGGGTGAAGGACGAGGTTTTTGAGAACATCGCCCTTGAGGAAGGACATGATTCTGCCGATGAATTCGACACGAATGATAATGCTGAGAATCAAGATGATTTCGATGCTTCTCGTGAAGAATCCGACGATGAGTTCGACCCCTCCACCGACAATGAAGATGCTGATATAGAATACAGTGAAGCGCCTTCCGACTATGGCAATGACGAACTTACCAACTATTCCCAAAAGGCTTCTACAAGGGAAGAAGGTTCTGAAATTCCTATAGGCGACACTCGTTCCTTTATCGAAGACCTTCAGGCGCAGATTTCGGAATACGAGGTGACTGACAAGCAACGCGAACTCATCGAATATCTCATTGGTTCGCTTGATGAGCGTGGCTTCGTGGACCGTTCTTTGGTTCAGATTTCCGACGACCTGCTTTTCGACCACAATGTCCAGGCAAGTGTTTCTGAATTGGAAGACGCGCTTGCCATCCTTCAGCAGTTCGAGCCCTGTGGCATCGGTGCACGCAATTTGCGTGAATGCTTACTTTTGCAGATTGACCGACAATTGCAGTCCGACGACTTGGCTGATGAGGCTTCACTTTCTGCTCAACAGAAAGCCACGAGGAATTTGTTGCTTTTGGAACGTCGCATCATTGCTGACCATTTCGACCTCTTCGAGCGCAACGACCCAGAACGTCTTGCACAGCGTTTGGACATCAGTCCCGAGCGTCTGCGTCTTGCCATTGCTGCCATCAGCAAACTCAACCCTCATCCCGGTCGCTCTCTCCATGAAGCTGCCGACGACCAGGCACAGACCATCATCCCTGATTTCATCGTGGAAACCGACCACGAAAGCAGTATCAGTTTCATGCTCAACATGGGCAAGATTCCTGCCCTCAGAGTGAGCAGTGAATATGCGCAACAGCTCGATGCCTATCAGAAGATGTCAGAGAAGTTGAGCCGTAGTCAGCGAGATGCATTCATATATACGCGTCAGAAAGTGGAATCGGCTCGCATGTTTATCGCTGCCATCAAGCAACGTCAGAACACGCTCATCTCCACCATGAAGGCAATCATTGCCTTTCAGCGTGATTTCATGCTTACGCAGGACGATGACTTGCTCCATCCGCTCCGTTTGCAGGATGTGGCAGAACGTACAGACCTCGACATTTCTACCATTTCGCGTGTGGTCAATAGCAAATATGTGCGTCTCGATGGTACTCTCTATCCACTCAAGTATTTCTTCCTTCGCAGCAAGACCAATGCGGAGGGAGACCTCATCATGAGGACGAAAGTGTTTCCATTGATTCGCGACATCATCGACGAAGAGGACAAACTCAATCCTCTGTCCGATGAACGCATTGCCGAACTCTTGCAGCAGAAAGGACAGAAAATCAGTCGTCGCACGGTAGCGAAGTATCGCGATGAAATGGATATTCCTCCTGCCAAGTTCCGCAAGCGTATCTAATTCTCTAATTGTTGATTATTCAAGGTGGGTTCTATAAATTATGTCGAGTTGATTTTTGAATTGATTTGATTGGATTTTTGTCAGTTTTTGAGGGCGCATAGCGAGCTATGTAACTGAGAAAAGTGGCAAAAAGACTTCAAATCAAACAAAAAGCAACCGAAACGAAATCTCTTATTTTGTAAGGAATCATAAAACAGAATTTTTAGAACACACCTCAACTCATCAGATGTTTGAAAAAAGACTCATACAAATCGCTCGCATCCTATCGGTGGTTTTCTCTCCTTTTTATGCACCGATATGGGCATTCTTGTGGCTTTTCTTCTTCAGCTATCTCAAGCTGTTGCCGCTTGGCTACAAGTTGCTTATTCTGGGTATTGTATTCGTCTTTACCATCTTGATTCCACGCCTGACAATAAACGTGTTCCGCCGCCTCAATCGCTGGTCGCATTGGCAGTTGAGTCACCGTGAGCATCGCCACATGCCATACGTTCTCACACTCTTAAGCTATTCGGCATGTCTCATGCTTTTCACCCAACTCAACGTGGCGATGTTCTTTCGAGGCATCATCATGTCTGCCATTGTGGCGCAAATAGTCTGTGTGATTATCAACGTGTGGTGGAAAATCAGTACCCACATGGTGGGTATGGGAGGTTTGGTAGGTATGATTCTCTCGTTCAGTAGCATCTTCTTCTACAACCCTTTCTGGCCAGGTATTGGATTGATTCTCCTCTCCGGCGTTTTGGGTACCAGTCGCATGGTTCTTCGCCAGCATAGTCTTGCGCAAATACTCGTAGGCTTTGCCGTTGGTTTTTTCAGTTCACTGATTTGCCTTCTCTTTGCTTGGATTTAATTCTCACTCCTCACAAAAATTCACTTCTCACTCCTCACTACTAATTACTCACTAAAACTAAAGAATAATGACCCCGCTCGTAAGTATTATCATGGGTAGCACAAGTGATATGCCAATCATGGAAAAAGCTGCCAAATTCTTCGATGAGATGCAGATTCCGTTCGAAATCAACGCGCTTTCTGCTCATCGCACTCCAGATGCTGTCGAGTCTTTCGCTAAAGGTGCGCAAGGCCGCGGCATCAAGGTCATCATAGCTGGAGCAGGTATGGCTGCTGCCCTTCCAGGAGTGATTGCAGCCAGCACAACACTCCCTGTCATTGGTGTTCCAGTCAAAGGTTCTGTGCTCGATGGCATGGACGCTGTTCTCAGCATGCTGCAGATGCCTCCAGGCATCCCTGTTGCTACTGTAGCTATCAACGGCTCTCTCAATGCAGCCATCTTGGCAACACAGATGCTCGCCCTCAGCGACCCTGCTTTAGCCGCAAAACTCTCCGATTACAAATATGGACTTCGTGCCAAGATAGAGAAGGCAAATGCCGACTTGTCGGAAATCCATTACAAATATAAAACCAACTAAATTCTTATGTCCAATCCCTCTTTTCTTCGTTCTGGCAATTGGAATGCGCTTTTCAACTACCAGCGCCGTTCCACCAACGAAGTTCATATAGGGAGCACCCCTCTTGGAGGCGCTAACCCCATTCGTGTGCAGTCCATGACCAACACTTCCACGATGGACACCGATGCCTGCATCGAGCAGACACTTCGCATTGTGGAGGCAGGTGGCGAATACGTGCGCCTCACCACGCAAGGAGTAAAGGAGGCAAAGAACCTCCAACCCATCAGCGAAGGTCTCCGTGCTCGTGGTTGCCATGTGCCACTCGTTGCCGACGTGCATTTCAATGCCTACGTTGCTGATGAGGCTGCCCTTCACGCAGAAAAAGTGCGTATCAATCCGGGTAATTACGTGGACCCCGCACGCAAGTTCAAGCATCTCGAATACACCGATGCTGAATATGCTGAAGAATTGGCAAAGATTGAAGCCAAGTTCGTGCCATTTCTCAACATCTGTAAGGAGCATCACACGGCTGTGCGTATCGGCGTGAACCACGGTTCACTCTCCGACCGCATCATGTCGCGCTATGGTGACACTCCCGAAGGTATGGTGGAATCTTGTCTCGAGTTCCTTCGCATTTGTGTGAAGGAGCATTTTTCCGATGTGGTTATCTCCATCAAGGCAAGCAACACGGTCATCATGGTTCGCACCGTTCGTCTGTTGGTGCAGAAGATGAATGAGGAAGGCATGCAGTTCCCGCTTCATCTCGGTGTCACTGAGGCAGGCGAAGGGGAGGACGGACGCATCAAGTCTGCTGTAGGCATTGGTGCCTTGCTAAGTGATGGCTATGGCGATACGATTCGCGTTTCCTTGAGCGAAGCACCCGAAGCAGAAATTCCTGTAGCTATCGCTCTTCGCGACTATATCACTCGCCGTGAAGGCCACATGCCTATTCCAGGAATTTCTTCCGATGAATTCGACTATCTTTGCCCTAAGCGTCGTCCTACGAAAGCCGTCCTCAACATCGGTGGAGAGAATACACCCGTGATTGTTGCCGACCGCTTCTTGAAGGAAAATGCGAAGGAAGCAAATCCTTCTGCACTCACTCCCGACTATATCTATTGTGGTCAGTCTCTTCCAGCCAAAGCTGAACGTGAAGCCGCTGCATACATTGTGGATGCCAACGTTTGGAATGGGGAAGAAGGCACTTATCCTGCTTTCAACCACACGAATATGATGTTCGTTTCTCAGTGCAGTTCACCACTCAAGTTCCTCTTCCTGTCTTATGGAGCACTCAACGACGAAGCGCGTGCATGCCTCAAGTATCATCCCGAGATTGTTGTCATTGCGCAGAGCAATCATCAGAATCGAGTGGGAGAGTTGCGTGCGCTGATTCATGAGCTCTGGACCGAACATCTGCAAAATCCAGTCATCGTGTTCCAAGGCTACAAGACCAATTCCAAGGAGGAACTCCAGTTGCAGGCTGCTGCCGATATGGGAGCGCTTTGTATCGACCAGCTCATCGATGGTTTCTATCTCTACAACGAAGGCTATGTCACCAACGCCCATAAGGATGCCATCGCATTCGGTATTCTTCAGGCTGCTCGTCTTCGCACCACCAAGACGGAGTTTATCTCTTGCCCAGGTTGTGGTCGTACGCTCTACAACTTGGAGGACACCATCGCCCGCATCAAAACAGCCATTCTTGCCAAAGCAGCTGAAAACCCTCGTTTCCGTACTCTCAAAATTGGAATCATGGGTTGCATTGTGAATGGTCCTGGCGAAATGGCAGATGCTGATTACGGCTACGTAGGTGCTGCTGCTGGCAAAGTAAGTCTCTACAAGAAAAAGGAATGTATCGAGAAGAACATTCCTGAGGCAGAAGCTGTCGATCGCCTCCTCGCCTTCATCGAAGAAGATATTACATAATTATATTTGTCCCAATATTTTCCCCATTAACCCCATTAATCCCATTATCCCCATTATTAAAAAAACCAATGGACAATCAACTTTATATCTACAATACCCTCTCTCGAACCAAGCAACCTTTCAAACCTCTTCATGCTCCATTCGTAGGCATGTACGTTTGTGGTCCAACTGTTTATGGTGATGCGCACCTTGGTCATGCGCGTCCTGCCATCACGTTCGACATCGTTTTCCGCTATCTCAAACACCTCGGCTACAAAGTGCGCTATGTGCGCAACATCACCGATGTGGGTCACTTGGAGCACGATGCTGACGAGGGTGAGGACAAGATTGCTAAGAAGGCACGTCTCGAACAGCTCGAACCAATGGAAGTGGCGCAGTACTACACGAATCGCTACCATGAGGCGATGGATGCACTGAATGTCCTTCCACCAAGCATCGAACCTCATGCCACGGGTCATATCATCGAACAAATCCAACTCGTGGAGGAAATTCTCAAGAATGGTTATGCATACGAGAGTCAAGGCTCTGTGTATTTCGATGTGGAGAAGTACAACCGCGACCATCACTATGGCATCCTTTCGGGACGTAACCTCAATGATGTTATCAACAATTCCCGTACGCTCGATGGAACCGACGAGAAGCGCAATCAGGTGGACTTCGCCCTTTGGAAGAAGGCTCAGCCTGAGCATATCATGCGCTGGCCAAGTCCGTGGGGAATGGGTTTCCCTGGTTGGCACTGCGAATGTACGGCAATGGGACGCAAGTATCTTGGCGAGCATTTCGACATTCATGGTGGAGGCATGGACCTCGAATTTCATCACGCTCCCTGAGTTCTTCGCAGGAACGAACAAGAATCTCACACAGGCTTATTCGCCAATGACCATCCGATTCTTCATCTTGCAGGCTCACTATCGTTCCACGGTGGATTTCAGCAACGAAGCCTTGCAGGCTGCAGAAAAGGGATTGGAGCGTTTGCTCGATGCCTACAATGCCTTGGCAAAGATTCAGCCAGAGGCAAACGGCAATGTACCTATGTCTTTTGTGGATGAACTCCGCAATAAGTGCTACGATGCGATGAACGACGACTTCTCCACTCCAACTGTCATCAGTGCACTCTTCGATGCTTCCAAGACCATCAACTCCATCGTTGATAAGAAGGAAACCATTTCTGCCGATGTGCTCAAAGCACTTACCGAGCTTTTCGACACCTTCGCTTTCGACATTCTCGGTCTGCGTAAGTCGGCATCCTCTTCTGATGGCAACAACGCAGCTCGTGAAGAAGCTTTTGGAAAGGTGGTTGATATGCTCCTCGAACAGCGCATGAAGGCAAAAGCCAACAAGGACTGGGCAACCAGCGACTTGATACGCGACCGTCTTGCTGCTCTCGGTTTCGAAGTGAAGGACACCAAGGATGGCTTCAGCTGGAAACTAAATGTATAGAATTGGCTTTTCAAGTCAAAGGTCTAAGGTCTAAAGTCAAAGGTCTAAAGTCTAAGGTCTAAAGTTTGCCATCCGGATGGATTGACCTTTGACCCTCGACCTTCGACCTTTGACCTTCGACCTTTGACCTTCTACTTTTAACTCAAAAAAACTCTTTTTCCATGAACAAGTTCAGTAGAATCATTTGGATTATCTCCACCATCTGCTGCTTCCTTTGTTTGGTTGGTAGCATTTGGATGGCTTCCGTTATGCGCGACTCCATGTCCTACATAATGGTAGTATTCTTCTTCATTGCGCTCCTCTTTTTCGGCATGAACGTAGTGAAGAATAACAAAAACAAATAGTTTCCTTTTCATTTAAGGTGGGTTCTATTAATTA
>OMTC01000108.1 GCA_900313845.1 uncultured Prevotellaceae bacterium | reverse complement strand
TGTGGAGTTGGTGATGTGATAACCAGCGTTGGTACAATATACTTCGTTAGGATTGTCGCCGTTGATGGTGTTAGCGTAGAGAGGATGACCTTCCTGTCCCTCGAACTTGCGGAAGCTCCAAGGGCCGCCACAGAGTTCAGCAGATGCTTCATCCTGACCCCAACAGTTGTTTGGAGTGGTCCACTCGTCATCACCAGTCACACCGATGAACGATGGGAGGTTGGTAGCATAGCGAGTGAGGAAGAAGGAACCACCATTCTCGTAGAATTCACGGAGCTGGTTCTTGGCAGCAAGTGCTTCGGTAGCCTTGGCTGCGAATACATCGTGACCATCAACGCCACCATCTACGTGGTAGTGCCACCAAATGACCTTGCACTCAGAGAGGTCGAGCGAGCCTGACTGGATATCGGCAAACGATGCATAGAGCGAGTTGGAGATCAGGGTCGAGGTCGTTCATCGTTGGTGCAGCACCCACGAAGAGAGCGGATGGCTTGTCGATAGCGATGACATGAACGGTGTAAACGCTCTTAGCTGAGTTGTTGACAACGGTGTAAGTGACAGGCTGAGAGAAGTCCTGTGCCACACCCGTTGCAGGAGTAACGGTAGCGTTTGCACTGTAGGTGATGGTAGGAACCAAGTTGGTGACACCGACAGACTGAGGCACATAGACGGTGATGGTCTTGCTTTCCTGGTCGATGATACCTTGGTAGATGTCGTTGATGACAAACTGAGTGATGCGTGCCTGGTCGTGGAGGACGGAGAGAGTCCAATCAATAAACACGTCGCCATTCATCACGTGGAGCACCTTGGCAGCGTCCATGTTGAGTGTTTGTCCTTCTGCCACGTTGCAAGTAGCGCCATCCGACAGGGTGAGTTGAGTGACCTTCATAGCATTGGTGGCATACACTTCGGGCAGGCGCACGACGATGCTTCGTGAAGTGAAGTCGATGATGCCCTCGAAGTTGTCGAGTTTGATGGACTCTACCTTGCAGTTGCCATCCAACTTCAAATCGCTCACTTGGTCGTCGCTACATGCTGAGAAACCGATGAGCAGGCCCAGGGCACAGATGATATTTAATAATTTATATTTCATGTGATTGTAAGTTTTATAAGTTGGTTTTCGCAGATTACTTATGATACCTTTTACTATTCACTTCTGGTTATTACCAATTTCCAATGTTTTGCGTATAGTTGCCGTTTGAAGCGGAAATCTGTGCGAAAGGAATTGGCAGATACTCATCCTTGTTGGCAGTGAAATGTGCGCTGTTGTAGATGGAGCAATCGTTGATTTCCTCTGCATAGTACTTGTTGAGCACAGTGGAAGCATCGCCCCAGCGAACGAGGTCGAAGAAACGCTCACCCTCCATACCGAGTTCCAAGCGGCGCTCCATCTTCACAATCTTGATGGCATCTTCCTTGGAGTAGCTACCACGATAGTTGGTGATATACATCTTCACACCGTAGAGATTCTGATAATTGGAAATCATCTGGGTGCTCGAAGCTGCACGAGTGCGGATTTGGTTGACCAACTTGATAGCCTCGTCGGTGTTACCCAACTGTGCATAAGCTTCTGCACGTTCCAAAATCACATCTGCATAGCGGAAGACAATGCGATTCATGCTGCTTGCCCAGTAGGAACCCTTGATGAGGTAGCTGCCGATGAGCGCTGGATCCACATTCTGCTTGAGGGTCACGTAGTAACCATAGAGTCCATTGGAACGGCTCCAAATGCTGGTTTCGTCCATCATGAAATTCTTGTTGAACATGTATGGCAGACCAGGCATACCCACTGTGAGGAAGAGGCGTGGGTCAGCATTGTCGGTAGCCTTGTCGTAGTTCTTGTCGTTGAATCCGTCGAGGATTGGCAGACCGTCGTTGCCCGTCTTGTAGGCATTCACGAGGTTCTGGCTTGGCTTGTAGAAGTCGCATCCTCCGTCGGTAGCGCCTGGAATGTTTGGAACAATCAGACCATAACTCCAGTTAAGATTACCGTAAGTGGAACCGTCGTTGCGGGAGTATTGGATAGCCCAAAGACTTTCCTTTCCATTCTCATACTGCTCCTCAGGACGGAAATTGTTGTGGATGTCGTCCTCAAGTCCATAGTTCTTGTAAAGAGCTGGATTGGTGAATTCAATCACTTTCTCAAGGTCTTCCTTGTTGATGGATGTCACCTGATTGGTTTTCTCGTCATCTTGATGATATGCCTTGTAGAGATATACCTTGGCGAGGAAAGCGGCTGCTGAAGCCTTGGTAGGGCGACCCTTGTCGGCTTGAGTTTCAGGAAGCGTGTTGTAAGCCTCCATCAAGTCGTTGATAATGAGCTGCCAACCTTCGTCGTTGGTAGAAGTGGTGTTCGAAAGTTGATTGTATTCGTCGTAGGTGAGATTCTCATTCACCACGAAAGGAATATGCTTGTAGAGGCGCTTGAGCAGGAAATGTCCGTAAGCGCGAAGGAATTTCATCTCTGCCATGCGTTGATGCTTCATGGCGTAGCTATCTGAACTCTCATTCAGCAAGGCAATGGCTGAATTCACGCGGGAGATGCTGTTGTAAAGACGCACCCACATGTCGTTGATATTCCAGTTGGTGGTGAGCACACCCTGCTGCACTTCCAACTGATGGAACACGTCGCCGTCGCTGGTTCCACTACCACCTTTGTAGGCATCGTCGGAACGCACGTCAAAGTTCCACATGGAGAACGAACTGTTGATGTCTTCTGCTGTTGTGTAGATGGCATAGGCAGAAACCACCATGGCTTCAGCATTCTTAGGGTCTTTTACCTGTTCATCACTCAACGTACCCTGTGGCACATGTTCATCGAGAAAGTCGGAGCAGGCGGTAAGTCCACAAATTGCGCAAATGGCGCAGACTGTATAGATGATTTTTTTCATGACTTTGTAAAATTAGAATGATACGTTGATACCGAATGTAACATTAAGAGGAATAGGGTAGCCGAAATTGGCGTTCTCAGGGTCAACACCCGTGAACTTCTTGCTCTTGATGGTGAGCAGGTTCTGGGCTGAAAAATACATGCGGAGACGTTGCATCAAGAGTTTCTTGCTGATGCTCTCTGGGAAATTGTAACCCAACTGAATGGTGCGAAGCTTAGCAAACGAGCCGTTCTCCACGAAGTAACTGCTCACGCGCTTCTCGTTGTTGTTGTCCATTGTACTAATGGCAGGGATGTCGGAACCCATGTTGGATGGTGTCCATGCGTCGAGCAAACGTGAACCCTTGTTGAGGTTGGAGATGTTCAAACCGCTCCAAAGGTCGGTTTCCTTCTTCAGGTCGGAAATCACATCCACGCCTTGAACGCCTTGCCAGAACATGGTGAAGTCGAGGTTCTTGTATTGCAGATAGACATTCAAACCCCAAGTGAAATCAGGAGTTGGGTCGTAAATCCACTTTTGGTCGGCTTCTGTAATCATGCCGTCGTTGTTAAGGTCCTTCCAGCGAATGCGTCCCAGACCTGCACCATTCTGAGTGGCATGGTTGTCGATTTCTTCTTGACTCTTGAAAATGCCGTCATAAACATAACCCACTTGCGAGTACATGGCATGACCTACTACGCTTTCCACACCGTTTCCACCGAATGTGCCGTTGGCTGCGATGGTTTCAGGCAACTTTGTCACCTTATTGCGATAAGTGCCGATGTTTCCAGTGAAATCATATTGGAAATCGCCAATATGGCCGCGATAGCCCATGTTGAATTCGATACCCTTATTCTCCACTTCGCCTGCGTTCATCCACACGGAAGAACCTTCGCCCATCACGCCGATACCTGGCATGAGCACCAAGATGTCGGTCGTCTTCTTGTAGTACCATTCAAAGGAACCGTAGAGAGCATTGCGGAAGAATCCGAAGTCGAAACCGATGTTGGTTTGAGTGGTGGTTTCCCACTTCAAGTCGTCGTTACCCAACTGATTGCGCTTGAAACCGCTTGCCAAAGTCTGTCCACCATTCGTTCCTGCGATGTCGTAGCTCGTTCCGTAGCTCTGTCCGCCGAAACCAGCCTCGCCGTAGTTGCTTTCATAGAGTGTGTAGCGGGCAATGTTCGAGATTTCCTGATTACCGGTCTGTCCCCAGCTGGCACGAAGCTTCAAGTTGTCAATCCACGACACCTCGTTGAGGAACTTTTCTTCGTTGATTCTCCAACCAGCACTGACGGAAGGGAAGGTACCATAGCGACGGTTACGTCCGAAACGGCTCGAACCATCTCGACGAACAGTAAGGCTGAGCAAATAGCGATCTGCAAAGCTGTAGTTGGCTTTTCCGAAGAAAGAAACGAGGGAATAGCCTTCGCCCGAACCGTATGCCTCTGCTTCGCCCACGGCAGCGTTAGGCCACATATAGTCGGTGGTGAGCACGGCAAAGTCGTAAGCCTTACCACTGAAGTTGGTGTCGTCCTCGCGATTCAACTCCGTACCAATCATCACGTCACCACGATGCAAACCTGTCTCAAAATTATAGGTAGCAATGGCGTTCCACATCCACTTGGTCCAGTGTTCCTGCTTAGCTTCCACACCATTGATAGGATTGGCAACCGTACCTTCTGTAATAGGATAAGTGAAGATACGCTGCTGCTTCTGAGCATAGTCGAGACCGAAAGTGGTCTTCACGTTGAAGTCCTTGAATGGATTGATATTGATAAAAGCATCACCAAACATGCGCCAATAGTTGTAGCGGTTGTCGGAATTGCGCTCCAAACGTGCCACAGGGTTCTCGCGGTCAGGATAACCGCCTACAGGACCTGCATATTCACCATCCACGGTATAGACAGGAAGCGAAGGGTTGAACTGCAACACATTTTCCAAGAATCCACCAGGAGCCTGCACTTCGTTCGTGCGGTTGAGCGTGAAGTGCTCTCCCACAGTCACCAAGTCGCGGTCGTTCACGCGAACTAATTTATAGTCGGAATTCATGCGGGCAGAGAAGCGTTCGAAGTCGGAATGCTTGATGATACCCTTGTTCTTATAATAACCTAAGGAGAAATAAGAGGTTCCACGTTCACCACCATTGCTCAATGAAGCATTGTATTGCTGAACGATGCCTGTGCGAGTAGTCTTGTCGAACCAGTCAGTATCGGCAGCAGGAGTAGTGCCTGCAGCGTCGAGATATTTGCTCATGCTGAGACCGTTGAGCACTGGTTGACCTTGAGCGTTGTATTTCCAGTCGTAGTGGTAGCCAAGTCCATTGGAATTAGGGTCGAGTCCGTCGTTCACATATCCTTGCCACATCACCTGACCAAATTCCTTGGCATTGAGCACATTCATTTTGTGAGCGTAAGTCTGAACAGCAAGGCTGGCGTCGAAGTCAATCTTCACCTTTCCCTCCTTGCCTTTCTTCGTAGTGATGATAATCACACCATTTGCAGCGCGGCTACCATAGATGCTGGCAGAAGCGGCATCCTTCAGCACCTGGATGCTCTCGATGTCGTTTCCGTTCAGTTCGTGCATACCAGCCTTCGTTGGCACACCATCGATGATGTAGAGAGGGTCGTTGTTGTTCAAGGTTCCAATACCACGGATGCGGACTGTGGCTGCTCCCGAAGGATTACCATCTGCCGAGATGTTCATGCCTGGCACACGTCCCTGCATTGCCTTGATAGGGTTGTTCTCGTTCTGCTTGGCGAGTTCACTCACACTCACTACCGAAACAGCACCTGTCAAATCGGCTTTGCGCTGTGTGGTATAACCCGTTACCACGATTTCCGATAATTCGTTGTCGTCTTCCTTCAAAGTGATGGTGAGATTTTGTCCAGCAGCAATCTCCACATCACTGTAACCAAGGAAACTTACCACCAAGGTGGCTCCTTTCTGCACTTCGAGAGAGAACTTACCATTAATGTCTGTCACGACACCGTTGGCGGTCCCCTTTTCCACAACAGTTGCAGCCATCACGCCCTCGCCCAAATCATCGACGACGGTGCCCGATGCTACAATCTTTTGCGCATTCATCGCTGAGCAAACCATCATGAGCAGCATGCTCAGAAGGATAGTTTTCAGATGTTTCATGAGCTTTTTCATTTTAGAATTTGTTAATACTAGTTTTGCGAGTTGATTTAATTGACGCAAAATTACATTGCTCTTTATATCTATAATGAAAAAAACCGTTCTCTCAATCACAAAAATGTTACATGGAACAATCCTTAAGTAGAAAGTCATTTTTGTTACCACCCTAAAAAGAGTAAAGACTGTCCTCCGAATTCTATCTTGATTGGCTCGGTGGACAGTCTTCACGCTCATTCATTCTCCCTCAAATCCATTGGATATTTCCCATATTGCTGCTTGAAACAGCGGGAGAAATAGCTTGGTGTGCCGAATCCCACCTCGAATGCCACCTCGGAAATCGTCTTGTTCGTTGTACATATCAAGTTATAGCCTTGCTGCAAGCGCATTTGTCGCAACAGTTCCACAGGAGAGAGTCCCGTGAGTGCCTTCACCTTGCGATAGAGTTGCACACGACTATATCCCAATTCTTCGCCCAATTCATCCATTTTTAGCGATGGATTCGCCATTTTTTTACGTATCGCTCCCTTCAATGCATCGGTGAAAATGCGGTCCTGCGTGTTGAGTTGCACTTCTTCCTTTTGCTTTTCACCCAACAACTGACTCAGCTTTTTTCTATTGTTAAGCAGGTTGTAGATGCGTGCCACGAGCAGGTCGGCATGAAATGGTTTGGTGATATAGGCATCGGCTCCATGCTCGAAGCCTTCGATTTGTTGCGATTCACTGCTGCGAGCAGTGAGCAGGATGACAGGGATGTGGCTGGTGATTGCATCCTCCTTGAGGTGCTTACAGAACTGCAGTCCATCCATCACAGGCATCATCACGTCGCTCACCACGATGTCGGGCACACTCTCACGCGCCAATCGCAAACCACTCTGCCCGTCGGGTGCTTCGAGTACGTAGAAGCGGTCGGCAAGCAGCGTGTGGAGATAGCGG
>OMTC01000148.1:4622-10152 GCA_900313845.1 uncultured Prevotellaceae bacterium | reverse complement strand
GAGCTAATTCCCGAAGCCTCCACTGAGCCACATTCCAACCTCAGCACCATCGGCTTCGCCCTTGGTTTCGCCCTCATGATGGTACTGGACGTAGTGCTGACTTGATAATAAATGAAGAATGAAGAATGTAGAATTAAGAATCTTTTTCCTTCGCATTCTTCATTCTTCACTCTTCATTCCTCTGTCACAGTAAGCTTCGGTTTTGCCGAAGCCGTTCTCCATTCATCATTCTACTCCCATCTCCCTTTGGAGAGGGGCCGGGGGTGAGGCTTTTGAGGCTTTTTATTGCCTTACACTCAGCCTATTCAGCTTCACTTGCGGTTTGAGCGCATTAGTGGTAGGTTCTTTCAGCGCATCCACCTTGAGGGAAGCAGTGGCACGAATGTCGGTAGCAGACGCAGCAATGAGGAACTGATAAGTGCCTGCATCCACAATCCATGCACTCTGTTCCTCGTCGAAGGAAGCAAGGTCGCGACGCTGAAGTGTCATGCGAAGCGTTTGGCTTTCACCAGGCTGCAATTCACGTGTCTTACCAAAGGCTTTCAGTTCTTTGGTTGGCTTTTCCAAATTACCCTTTGGTGCAGCGACATACACTTGCACGGCTTCCTTACCAGCCACTTTACCCGTGTTCTTGACGGTGATGCTCACCTCGATTTGTTCCCCACTCTTCTTCACGCTTGGCTTGCTATATGCAAAGGTGGTATATGACAAACCATAGCCAAATGGATAGCTGACATTCTTCTGGAAAGAATCAAAATAGCGATAGCCCACATAGATGTCTTCCTCATGATTCGTGAACTGATAGCCTGGCATTTTGTTGCCGGCTGAAATATAAGTGAAAATGTCCACGGAAGCATTAGGGAAATTCCTTGTGGAAGGATGGTCAGCCACGTCGATAGGCCATGTCATCGTCAGTTTGCCCGAAGGATTTGCCTTACCCGTCAGAATATCTGCCACACTGTTGCCACCTTCCATGCCTGGTTGCCAAGCCACGAGGATAGCATCCGCATAGTTCTTCCACGAAGCAGTCTCTATGACGGAACCCGAATTGATAATGATGATAACGGGCTTACCTGCCTGATGGAAAGCCTGACTGACTTGAATCACCATCTGCCGCTCTTGTTCGGAAAGATTGAATTCACCCTCAATCTCGCGGTCGATTCCTTCTCCCGCCTGACGTCCCAGCGTGATGATGGCAGCATCAGCATTTGGCACTTCTTTTTGGAATGAATAAATGCTAAAATCAATCTCAGGATATTTCTGCTGTCCCATCACAAGCGACTGGAACCACTTCGCAGGGCTACGGTCGGTTTCGAACTTCAGCTTGGCAAACTCCACATATTTCTGATAGATATTGGTCAACGATTCCGTGGTCTTGATACCTGCATTGCCAAGTCCCTTCACCATGTCAACGACGTATGGCGGATGCACGCAGCCAGAACCAACACCGCCAGAGAGGAACTCATAGGAGCAAACGCCATAGAGTGCCACCGTCTGGATTTTCTTGTCGAGAGGCAACACGCCATTGTTTTCCAAAAGCACAATTCCTTCATTGGCAGCACGACGAGTGATGGCAGCATGTGCATTCAAGTCGGGAGCATTGCTTGCCTGATATTTGTTAAACGTTGGAGTCTTCACGATATATTCCAGCAAACGACGAACGCTATTATCCACATCCTTGATGTCGAGTTGTCCGTTCTTCACCTTCGTAATGATTTCCTCGCTTTGCTGAGGTTGACCTGGTTCCATGAGGTCGTTGCCTGCATGAACCTGAGCACCCGTATTGCGTTGTCCAATCCAGTCGGTCATCACCATACCCTGATAGCCCCAATCGGTGCGAAGCACATCGGTGAGCAAGTCTCGGCTTTCCTGTGCCAAAGGTCCATTGACGCGATTGTAAGAAGCCATCACAGTCCAAGGCTTTCCCTCGCGAACAGCAATTTCGAAACCACGCAGATAGAGTTCACGCAATGCACGTTGCGACACTCGTTCATCCACACTCGTGCGCTCCGTCTCTTGCGAATTCACAGCAAAGTGCTTGATGCTCGTGCCAGCACCTTGGCTCTGCACACCCTTGACGTAAGCGGCAGCGATTTTTCCCGTCACAACAGGGTCCTCGGAATAATACTCGAAGTTGCGTCCACAAAGCGGATTGCGATGAAGGTTCATGCCTGGACCCAGAATCACGTCACACTTGTATTCCTTGGTTTCGTTACCAATTGCTTTGCCCACTTCCTCCACCAGTTCGGTATTCCAAGTGGAAGCCAATGCCGAACCAATAGGAAATGCCGTGGCATAATAAGTCTTGGCGTCGCCTTCGCGAGTAGGATTGATGCGCACGCCAGCAGGACCATCAGTGAGAATCGTTTGAGGAATACCCAAACGAGGAATGGCAGCGGTGGTGCCTGCAGCGCCAGGCACAGTCTCAGCTGCTCCACCCACTACGGCTCCGTTCGAGAAGAAGTTATTGGCTCCTCCTACCAATATTTGTGCTTTCTCTTCGAGCGTCATGGAAGCCATCACTTCGTCGATATTGTCCGACCTCAGTTGAGGGGCATTTTGTGCACTTGCATTGAGTGCTACAGATGAAATAGTCATAAGTACTACAAATTTCAGTGTCTTCATATAAATGATTATTTGATTGTTACTGCGACAAAGATACACAAAAATCCGAATACCAATAGACTAATGTGGAAAAAATATCATTAAAAAAGGGCGAGCACTGAATTTCAGCACTCGCCATGAGTTTTTTTACAAATTGAAGTAAAACAATGAATTACTTCAGCTTGTTGTAACCATACTTAGCAACGCAACCGAGTTCTTCCTCGATGCGGATAAGCTGGTTGTACTTCGCCATACGGTCTGTACGAGACATAGAACCAGTCTTAATCTGACCAGAGTTAGTAGCCACTGCGATGTCAGCGATAGTAGCATCCTCAGTTTCACCTGAACGGTGAGAAGTAACTGAAGTGTAACCGTGACGGTGAGCCATTTCGATAGCTTCGAGTGTCTCAGTGAGTGAACCAATCTGGTTAACCTTGATGAGGATGGAGTTAGCAGCACCCATCTTGATACCCTTCTCAAGGAACTTGGTGTTAGTAACGAAGAGGTCGTCACCTACGAGCTGGCAACGGTCGCCAATCTTTGCAGTGAGCTTCACCCAGTTGTCCCAGTCGTTCTCGTCGAGACCATCCTCGATAGAGTCGATAGGGAACTTAGTGATGAGTTCCTCAAGATAAGCAATCTGCTCGTCAGCGCTGAGCTTCTTGCCGTTAGGGTCCTTCTTCTTACCATTCTTGAGCTGGCTGTAGTCATACCACCAGTTGCCATCAGCATCCTGAGTAGCAAATTCTGAAGCAGCGCAGTCCATAGCGATCTTCACGTCCTTACCTGGCTCATAACCTGCTGCCTTGATAGCGTCGCAGATAATCTGGAGAGCGTCTTCAATGCCGTCGAGAGCTGGAGCGAAACCACCTTCGTCACCTACAGCTGTGCTCAAGCCACGTGCCTTGAGGAGCTTAGCGAGGTTGTGGAACACTTCTGCACCCATGCGGATAGACTCCTTGATAGATGGAGCGCTAACTGGACGAATCATGAATTCCTGGAATGCGATAGGAGCATCAGAGTGAGCACCACCATTGATGATGTTCATCATAGGAACTGGCAATGTGTAAGTGTTTGTACCACCGATATAACGATAGAGAGGCATACCCAGAGCGTTTGCAGCAGCCTTTGCAGTTGCGAGAGAAACGCCGAGGATTGCGTTAGCACCGAGCTTGCTCTTGGTAGGAGTACCATCGAGAGCGAGCATCTTGTAGTCGATAGCACGCTGGTTGAACACGCAGTCACCCTTCAAAGCTGGAGCGATGATAGTGTTAACATTCTCAACTGCCTTGAGAACGCCCTTACCGAGATAACGTCCCTTGTCGCCATCGCGAAGCTCGAGAGCTTCGTTTTCACCTGTAGAAGCACCTGATGGAACAGCTGCACGACCAAGAACACCATTTTCGAGAACTACGTCAACTTCGACTGTAGGGTTGCCACGAGAATCAAGAATCTCACGAGCTACGATCTTTTCAATCTTCATAATTTAATTGATTTATAAAAAAAAGTGTGTGTATGAATGTTTTCTAAATGCAAAGTTAATGAAAAATTTTTATTTCCAAGAAATGAGAGGTATTTTTTTCTCTCCTTCATAAAAATAGGAAGTCAACCAACAAGTGCAAGTATGTTTTGCAAACTCAAGATGATGTTTGAAATCCCCGAGTATCTGTTTCCTGTGAAAAACAGCATATCAAAATCTGCCCCAAAACATATTTATTTCCTAAAACATAGGAAGAATCCAAAAGAGGATGATGAATAGGATGGAACCAATCCAAGCGAGTGTTGTCATCAAGCGCTCTGAAGGGCGTTTCCCTGTCACGATTTCGTAGCTTTCAATCACTGCCCGACCACCATCAAGTGGATAAATCGGCAGAATATTGATGAAGAACAGCACAATGCTATAGATGGCTAAGCCATACAAAAAATCGTGAGCATAAAGGTACTGATAGATGTCGTAGATGTTACGCGACACCGACGACACAGAGAATTCTAATCCCAAAAAGTGGGACACCACTCCCGAGGCATCAAGAATGGAATAGCCAAAGATTTGAAAGGTGGACAACAACGACTCCTTCAGTTCAGCCCATCCCCATACGCCATGCTTTTGACCCATAGCGCCAAACACCAAAATGCCCAGCAGAAGCAAAGCAAACAACAAATTGAAAATCACGCCAGCCAACGACACGCACAAGCGTTGCCAAGCTGGACGAAGATGCAAGAATTGTCGTTGATTCACCTGCACAGGTTTGCCATCTTTCGTCCATCCCATGTATTTCCCTTCGTTCTCCTCAGCCGTACCATCGGGATTCACCGTAGAAAGAGGAGCAAGATTCGTGTAATTGGAAGGGACATCGAAAACGGTCAATCCAGCCAATGGCAACCAACCGATGGAAAATTCCGTGTCGCGCCACGAAGGCTTTCCATCTTTCCGACGAGGAAAATGGAAGGAGAAAAGGGGCGATAAGAATATCTGAAAACGAGTGACCTTGCAGCCCAATCCATGACCTACAAGGAAATGCCCCAATTCATGAACGATAGCACAAATGGCAAACCAAACAATCGTCATTAAAGGTAGGTTCTACAAATTATGTCGGATTGATTTTTGAATGGATTTGATTGGATTTTTGTCAGTTTTTGAAGGCGCATAGCGAGCTATGTAACCGAGAAAAGTGGCAAAAAGACTTCAAATCAAACAAAAAGCAACCGAAATGGAATAAAATAAATTGGTAGTGAACTAAAAAACAGAATTTTTAGAACCTACCTTAATTTAGAAGCGGTAGTAAACCTGAAGGTCGAAGGTATTGTAATCCTTATCCACAGCTGTGCGGTCATGGGTGTAGGAATAAGTACCTTGAATCTTCAAGTTCTTGTAAAAATAGTATTCAGCCGTGAGATTGTAGAGACTCTTGGTACTGTTCCACTCTTT
>OMTC01000148.1:0-4608 GCA_900313845.1 uncultured Prevotellaceae bacterium | reverse complement strand
CCTACTGGTACTCCTACGATGGCATACCATGCATCAGCCCTGTTGGCACCAACCGCAGCTGGCAGACCATTACTATCCGTTCCAATCTTGCGACCATGACTTCTTGCATACTCTGCACGCACATTGATTTTGCCATCATATTTCAAGCCGTATGCCAAACGCTTGCGGTCAACCGTAATGCCATTTGCCACATAATCACCACTCCAGCCAAACACAGCCAGCTGCAATTCCTTGATTGGACGAACAAAGAAGCCGCCGATATAGTCCTTATGTCCGTTCTGGTCAGACTTGTTGATACCCTGTCCATTGTAAACACCAAACTGATAGTGGAAGAGCTTGTGCTGGTCTTTGCCTATAGGCAAGAAATCACCTTGCAACTGCACACCCATGTCACGTCCGTTGCTGGAATGTTCGCCCACTCGGTCGCTCATACCTGCCAACTTTGAGGTGAGTTGAGCATAGCCGTTGGCACCAATGTCCCAAGGGTTCATAGGATTCTCAAAAGTGAAAGCACGCTTGAATTGTCCAAATCTTATCTTGGCAAACTCGAACTTCTGCCATTCAATCCATGCATCCACCACGCGTGGGCTATTTCCCTTGGAATCATTGCCGAATCCGTTTGCCTGCAACTGCAACTTATATTGGAAATCCAATACTTTTCCATCCACATACAGACGAATCAAACGAAGATTGAAGTTCGATTGCACTTTGCTGGCATCGTTGTCATTGAAAACAGCTTGACCAATGACATAACCACCAAACTTCGTGTTTTCCTTAATATCTTGAAGTGCTTGCTGACCCAGAGATTGCATCTTGCTCTCGTTTTGAGTTTCAAGCGTCATCTCCGTGGCAGTTGTCTCAGTGATAGGATAATCTAATTCAGGCTGCATTTCTGCCATAGGCTGAGCCATAGCGATGCTCGATGCACCAAAAAGAAGAATAGAAAGAATTTGTTTCATGTGTTAGTTGTTTAGTTTAGTTTAAAGAATTGATTATATTTCAAAAGCCAATGGCTCATTTCCGAGCCATCTATCTCTCAAAGAAAGAAGAGCGAAGCTCCTGCCACTGCCACGCAAGCACCCACCACCTCGAGCACTGTCACCTTTTGCCGATAGATGAGCCATGTAGGCCAGATAATCAGCACAGGAGTCAACGACATCAGCGTCTGCGCCACTCCAGCATTCGTGTAAAGCGTGGCAAGCAGGGAAAGAGAAACACCGATGGTCGGTCCGCAAAGAATAGCACAGAACGTGAACAGCATACCTTTCTTATCTCTCAGTGCAGGAGCCAATCGTCGCGCCTTGCCACTCAGCACCATGATGATGAAGAAGCCTATCAATCCAGTGATGGCTCGCACGAAAGTAGAAGCCACGGGCACGTAGTCGAGCACTGCTCCAGCCTGCGTCATGTCACCTCCAAAATGCACTGCAATGCCATCTTGATAATGCTCCATGCCCAATTTGCTCAGCACGAGTCCGACACCCTGTCCCACAGCGGCACCGATGCCATAAAGCACACCGCGAACAGGCAGTTTGAGATGTGGGCGATGCTGCCCTCCTCCACCTTTGTTGAGAACCGACATGCCAATGCCCGTGCCAACGACCAACATGCCAAGGATTCCCATCAGACTCATTTTCTCCCCCAGAATCAACCAACCCGCAAGGGCGGCTGCCAAGGGAGCAAGCGTCATGAATAGCTGTCCATAGCGGGAACCAATCGCGAGATAGGAATTGAAGAGGCAATAGTCGCCAAACACATATCCCACCAAGCCCGAAAGCGAAAGCCATAGCCACGCCTCGGCATTGAGATACTGAGGAAGAGGAAAACCTGTCACCACCCAGAGGATGACACCCAGCACCAACAGCGAACCCGCCATGCGAATCACATTCAGCACAATCGTTCCGATTCTGAGTGTGGCAGCTTCACTAAACAAAGCAGCACCCGTCCAAGCGACGGCAACTACTAAAGACAATATTTCACCTATGTATTGCATGGAATCAGCACACCTTAAATGAGAATGTGGTAACGATAGCTGAATATTTGGTTTACTGAACTCTCTATCTTACGCAAAAAACCGACACCAGCAAGCGATGTCCAAGCAAAATGCGAACAAGACTTTTTATCTCTGGCTGCAAATATATCAAAAAAAGTTAACAAAAATTACTGCCCAATGTGTTTTTTTGAGTATATTTGTTTTTCAAAACTAAAATACAAACACTTTATATGGAAATTGCGATTATCATCTTAGCACTTTTACTGCTCATTCTGAGTTATCTTCTGTTCCAAAGCCACGGCAAAGCTACGAAAGCAGAAACACAAGTCGTTTCTCTTCAGGAGCAACAAGAAACGCTGAAACAAAGCAGTGAATCGGTGGTGCAGAACCTCAAGGATAGCCACAAAAAGGAGATGGATGAACTGAAGGTGCAATACCTCCAAATGCTTGAGCATATCAAGAGTCAGTTTCAGGAAACCAAAGCCGACATGGAAAAGCGCCACGACTTGCAAAAGCAGGAGATGCAAAAGCAGTGGGAGGAAAAAATCAACACCATGCGCTTGGAGTTCGACCGCCTTTCTTCCGAACATCTGAAGATGCAACAGGAATCGATGAAAGCGACGAACGTGGAAAGCATGGACAATCTGCTCAATCCGCTCAAGGAATCGCTTGCCAAATTCCAGAAGGAATTCGAAGACAAGATGACCGAACAAGGAAAGACAGATGCGGTGATGAAAGAAGCCATCAACACACTCACCAACCAAACCATGGTCTTGGGTGAGAATGCCGACAATCTTGCCAAAGCACTGAAAGCCGACCCAAAGAAGCAGGGAAACTGGGGAGAGGCTGTACTGAAAAACATCCTCGAAGCCAGTGGCATGACGGAAGGAACGGACTTCTTCACCCAGGATGTGAACACGGACGACAACGGCAATCGATTCATTCCCGACGTGAAGGTGAAACTCCACGGTGATAGCTATCTCATCATCGACTCCAAGACATCCATCACCGCCTATCTCGACTATATCCATGCAGAGACTGCCGAAGAGCAGGAGCGCCACATCAAGGAGCACATCAAGTCCATTCGCACGCATGTGAACGAATTGGCAGACAAGCACTATCCAAAGAAAGTGGAAAACTCAGCGGAATACGTGTTGATGTTCATTCCGAACGAAGGCAGTTACATCCTTGCCATGGAAAACGATGCAAAACTCGCCACGGATGCCTACCAAAAGCACATCATCATTGTGAACCCCACCAACCTGATGTTGGCACTGAAGATTGTGTGGCTTTTCTGGCAGAATGCCAAACAAACCAAGAACGTGAAGGACATCATCGAATCTGCCCAAAAGGTCTATAAGAAATTTGCCACCTTCACCGACACCTTCTCCGACCTTGGCACAAAAATCTCCGCAGCCAGTTCTGCCTTCGACAAAGCCCAAGGCCAGCTCTCCACAGGTCCTGGCAACATCGTCAAGCAGCTCGAATCCTGGAAAGACAAAGGCGTCATTCCCGAGAAAGAAATCAACAAGAAGCTGCTTGAGAACAAGAATGAAGAATGAAGAATGAAGAATGGCTTCGGCAAAACCGAAGCTTACCAGAAAACCATTCCTCCTTCTTCATTCTTCATTCCTCATTCTTCATTCTTCATTTAACATCTATTTTTTCCGTAAGCTTCGGCTCTGCCGAAGCCCTCCTCTCTCCTCCTTCCTCTTTTCTCCCTTCTACAGCTCCGTCTCCCCCTCAATATAATTATCCATAAAGATGTTTTCGCCATCGAAAACAGCGTAAGTGAAGAGGGAGAACCATTCGCCAAGAATCATCATCCGGCAAGTGCGATTGAGGAACATGTCCAGCTCTATGTGTCGATGCCCAAACATGAAATAATTGATGGTTGGGTGCGTCTTCAAATATTCCTTGGCATAGAGCACGAGTCCTTCCTTGTCCTCACCCTGATAAGGAGGTTCACCACCTTCTTCAATATGCTTCTCGCGACTGCTCTTCGCCCAGTTCAAACCAAAATTCATGAACCAGTGCGGATGAATCATCCTCGCAATGCGACGCAGCGTGCGACTCTCAAACATATCGTACATCAGCCTTGCCTTAAAGCTATGGTCGCGATAATCCAAGCGATGTCCATGTGCGATATAAAACTCCTTACCACATATTTCCGTCGTCAGTGCCTCCTTATGGATAATCATGCCACATTCCTTCTCCAGATAATCCCCACACCACATGTCGTGATTACCTTGGAAGAAATGCACCTCCACACCACGGTCGGTCAGTTCACTCACCTTCCCTAAGAAACGCGTGAATCCTCTTGGCACCACCTCGTCGTATTCAAACCAGAAGTCGAACATATCGCCAAGCATATACACAGCCTCAGCCTTATCCTTGATGGCATCGAGGAAATTCACCAACCTGCGTTCCCGAGTCCTTGCATGCTTAAAAGCTCTTGACCCGAGATGGGCATCCGATATAAAATAGTAATTTTTCATCGTGAAAAATTATAAAAAGGTTTTCATTCTTCATTATCTTTTCTTCATTCTACTCCCCTCGCCCTTCGGAGAGGGGTTGGGGGTGAGGCTCACATAAACCCCAAGTCCAACTTGGCT
>OMTC01000110.1 GCA_900313845.1 uncultured Prevotellaceae bacterium | reverse complement strand
TAATCAGGGATTTAAAGGATTTAAAAGGATTTGGGGCGCTTCGCTTGAAATTGTATTTAGAATTATCATTTAAAATTTTAAAAATAATTTTACGTTTCAATTTTAAACTTCATTTCGAGCCGGAGGCGACCAAGAAAGTGAAAAGTGAAAAGAGAACAGTGAAAAATTCATCAAGGATTTAAAGGATTTAAAAACGATTTGGGGCGCTTCGCTTGAAATTATATTTAGAATTATCATTTAAAATTTTAAAAATAATTTTACGTTTCAATTTTAAATTTCATTTCGAGCCGGAGGCGACCCCTATAAAAGTGAAAAGTGAAAAGTGAGAAGTGAAAAGTGAAAAGAGAAGAGTGAAAAGAAAAGAAGCCCCCACCCAGCCTCCCCGAGGGGAGGAGAATGTAGAATGATGGAAATACTTTGATTTCATGATGATATTGTAGAAAAAAGGAGAGAGGCGCGTTGCCCCTCTCCAAAATGTTGTTTGAGTTTTCAGTTTTTTGTTTTTAAGTTTTGCGGAGCTGAGTAACTTCGTTAAACTTTAAACGTTAAACTTTAAACGTTAAGAATACTATTCGCTATAGTCCATCTTGCTCATGCGAACGTAGGTGTTGTAACGCTTCTGAGCTGCCTTCTTGGCTGCGTCGAAGAGTTCCTGTGCCTCTGCTGGCTTCACCTTCTTGAGCGAGAGGTAACGTACCTCACCTTCGAGGAATGCCTGGAAGTCATCCCACTTAGGCTCCTTGGAGTCGAGCTGGAATGGGTTCTTTCCCTGCTCTTCGAGACGTGGGTCATAACGCCAGAGGTGCCAGTAACCGCATGCTACTGCCTTTGCTTCCTCTGCCTGGCTCTTGCCCATGCCACCCTTTGCCTTCAGACCGTGGTTGATACATGGTGCGTAAGCGATGACGAGTGATGGTCCAGGATATTCCTCTGCCTCACGGAGTGCCTTCAAGCACTGTGCGTTGTCGGCTCCCATTGCAATCTGTGCTACATAGACATAGCCGTAGGTTGCCTGCATCAAACCGAGGTCCTTCTTGGAGATGCGCTTACCACCTGCTGCGAACTGTGCGATAGCACCGATTGGTGTTGCCTTCGAGGACTGTCCACCAGTGTTGGAATATACTTCTGTATCGATAACGAATACGTTTACATCCTCTCCTGATGCGAGTACGTGGTCGAGACCGCCGTAACCAATATCGTAGGATGCACCGTCACCACCAAACATCCACTGGCTGCGCTTCGTGAGATAGTGTGTGAGCTCTGCAAGCTGAGTGCAAGTAACGAGATGCATCTGCATTGTCCTTGCCTGCAATCCATTCCTGTGCTGCTTCCTTGTAAGCTGCTGGAGTGCTTTCGTCAGCAATCTGTGCTTCGAGCATAGACGGGATGCGAGCACGCATCTTCTTGTTGGCAAGTGCCATACCGAGTCCGTATTCGCAGAAGTCCTCGAAGAGGGAGTTGGACCATGCTGGACCCTGACCCTTGGCATTCTTGGTGTATGGAGTGGATGGGATGGAACCTGAATAGATGGATGAACAACCTGTTGCGTTTGCTACGATTTCACGGTCGCCGAAGAGCTGAGAAATGAGCTTCACGTATGGAGTTTCTCCACAACCAGAGCAAGCGCCTGAGAACTCGAAGAGTGGGGTAGCGAACTGTGAGTTCTTCACGGTCTGCTTCACATCCACGAGGTTCTGCTTGCTTGTCACGTTCTTCACGCAGTAATCCCAATTAGCTGCCTCGCTGAGCTGTCCTTCGAGTGGAACCATCGTGAGTGCCTTGCCCAACTTAGGGTTGCCTGGACATACGTCGGCGCAGTTGCCGCAACCAAGACAGTCCATCACGCCTACCTGCATGCGGAAGTGCATGCCCTTCATTGGAGCTGGTGCCTTCATCTCGAGTGTCTGTGCTGCGAATCCTGCCTTCTCCTCGTTGGTGAGTACGAATGGACGGATACAAGCGTGAGGACAAACGAATGCACACTTGTTACACTGGATACAGTCCTCTGGAGTCCATACAGGAACGAAGGCTGCCACACCGCGCTTCTCGTAAGCTGCTGTGCCCTGTTCCCAAGCACCGTCCTCATAGCCCTTGTATGCGCTTACTGGAAGCAAGTCACCGTTCTGAGCGTTGATTGGACGTACTACGTTGTTGATGAAGTCTGGGTCGTTGTTCTCTACCTTTGGATCGTCAGGGAGGTTTGCCCAAGCTGGGTCGATGTCGAGCTTCTTGTACTCACCACCACGGTCAACAGCTGCGTAGTTCATGTTGACAACGTCTTCACCCTTCTTGCCGTAGGACTTCACGATGAACTTCTTCATCTGCTCTACTGCAAGGTCAACAGGAATCACTTCTGTGATGCGGAAGAATGCGCTCTGAAGGATAGTGTTGGTGCGGTTGCCAAGACCAATTTCCTGGGCAATCTTCGTTGCGTTGATATAGTAAACAGTGATGTTCTTCTGAGCGAAGTAACGCTTCACACTGTTTGGCATGTTCTTAGCGAGGTCCTCTGCCTCCCAAATGGTGTTGAGGAGGAATGTACCGTTCTCACGGAGACCACGAGTCACATCGTACATGCGGAGGTATGCCTGCACGTGGCATGCCACGAAGTTAGGAGTCTTAATCTGATAAGTGGAGCGGATTGGTGTGTCACCGAAACGGAGGTGAGAGCAAGTGAAACCGCCCGACTTCTTGGAGTCGTAAGAGAAGTATGCCTGGCAATACTTGTTGGTGTTGTCACCGATAATCTTCACGGAGTTCTTGTTAGCACCTACTGTACCGTCTGCACCGAGACCGAAGAACTTAGCTTCGAAGATGCCTTCGCCACCGAGTGCCTTTTCTTCCTCAACTGGGAGGGAAGTGAAGGTGACATCGTCCACGATGCCGATAGTGAAGCGATCCTTTGGCTGAGGAAGCTCGAGGTTGTCGTAAACGGAGAGAATCATGGTAGGAGTAACGTCTGCACTACCCAAACCATAACGACCACCCACGATGAGCGGAGCATCTGCCTTGCCGTAGAATGCATCCTTCACGTCGAGGAGGAGAGGTTCGCCGCTGGCACCTGGCTCCTTGGTACGGTCGAGAACTGCAATGCGCTTAGCAGTCTTAGGAACTGCAGCGAGCAAGTGCTCTACTGAGAATGGACGATAGAGGTGTACGCTAACCATACCATACTTCTTGCCATTGGCATTTGCATAGTCGATAGCCTCGCGTGCTGCTTCTGTAGCAGAACCCATGAGGATGAGCACCTTGTCAGCATCTTCTGCACCATAGTAAGAGAAGAGCTTGTATTCGCGACCAGTAATCTTGCTGATTTCCTTCATGTATTCCTCAACGATGCCAGGAACTGTCTCGTAGTAAGGATTGCAGCTTTCACGGTGAGCGAAGAAGGTCTCAGGGTTTTCTGCCATACCCTTTGCCATTGGATGCTCTGGGCTCAAGCAGCGTGCACGGAACTCAGCGAGTGCTTCCATGTCAACGAGTGGACGGAGGTCTTCCATGTCCATTTCCTCAATCTTCTGATACTCGTGAGAAGTGCGGAAACCGTCGAAGAAGTTGATGAATGGAACGCGTGCCTTGAGCGCAGAGAGATGTGCTACGGCAGAGAGGTCCATTACTTCCTGAACGGAACCTTCAGCGAGCATAGCGAAACCAGTCTGGCGGCATGCCATAACGTCGCCGTGGTCACCAAAGATACAAAGTGAGTGAGATGCAACGGTACGAGCAGAAACGTGGAATACGCTTGGGAGGAGCTCACCAGCAATCTTGTACATGTTTGGAATCATCAGCAACAAACCCTGCGAAGCAGTGAATGTGGTGGTCAACGCACCAGCCTGGAGAGAACCGTGGACTGCACCAGCAGCACCAGCCTCAGACTGCATTTCCTGTACCATTACTGTGTCGCCGAAGAGGTTCTTGCGTCCTGCGACAGCCCACTCGTCAACGTGCTCTGCCATTGGAGACGATGGAGTGATAGGGTAGATGGCAGCAACTTCGCTGAACATGTAGGCTACATGTGCAGCTGCTTGGTTACCATCACACGTGATGAATTTCTTTTCTTTACCCATAAAAATGTTAATTAATAATCAATAATGAAATGAATTTTGGCATTCAATGAATCATTATTAATTACAGAATGAATGTATTAAATAATTATTAGAGATTGACTCATTGATGAAAAGTCTCTTTCTGTTTGTTAGTGTTATGGTTCCACTCAATATAGAGAGAATTGTTAGACTTGAAACGTTGTTTTGATGAATTACGTCGTTGCCTTTCGTTAAAAATACTCTGCTCCTCGGTGTCTCTGCGATAGAAATCAATAGAGGAAACCGAAAAGCCAAAGAGGAATTTGATTGCCTTCACCCACATCGCACTGATTCACTGCGAAGAGCGTCTTTGCCTTGCTCTTGAGGCGGGTGGCATGTTCAATGATTCGGAATTCGTAAAGCTCGTCGATGAGGAAGGAACCAAGGTTTCCCACCTTGTTCACACGATGGTCTTTCCAGATGGTGTTGCAGAAGAAGGTTTCCTGCACATCGTGCTCATCAAACCGCTTGGGATAGAAGCTGTACATCAGGTTGGAATTGTGGAGAAGCACACGCGCTGGCTTCTTTGGGAAGTCGTCGCCGCGAGCATAGATCATGTTCACAAGACGAGCATCCATCAGATACTTAATGTAGTGCATCACCGTGGCGCGACTCATGCCCAACTCCTGAGCCAACTGACTCACGTTTGGCACTGTGCTGCCACTCATGGTGAGCAGGTAGAACAATTGCTTGATTTTCGACAGATATTTCAGCTCGATTTGCTTCACCAGCAAAATATCCACCTCAATCATCATGTTCATCGTTTTGAGCAAATTCTCGCTGTAAGTCTGCTTTTCAAGGAAGAAAGGATAGAAACCATGGTGCAGATAGTCCTGGAAATAGTCGCGTGGATTCACGTACTGCATGATAGCAGGTGCTATTTCCTCATGGTGCTTGATGATTTCATCCAGTGTGTAAGAACGGAAGTTTTGCCCAGTCTTTAAGTTCAGGAATTCACGGAAGGAAAAACCACGCAAGTTATAGGATTTCACGATGCCGTTGAGCTCTGGATTCTCCTCTTTCAATCGCATGACCGACGAACCAGCAAAAACGATTTTGAGCCCTGGATAACGGTCGTAACACTCTCTCAGCTCTTGACTCCAGTTTGGCTGCTTGAACACTTGGTCGATGAGCAACACTTTGCCCCCATCATGGTAGAAATCCCCTGCAAAATTGGCAATGCCATAATTTTGCACATAGAAATTGTTGGTGTTGATATACAGACAAGTATGGTCATCGGGTGAGAAATTCTCTTTGGCATACTGCAGAAGGAAAGTGGTTTTACCAACTCCCCTTGCTCCTTTCACGCCTATCATACGGTCTTTCCAGTTGATTTCGTCCATCAGGTCGCGTCTGACAGTGGGCTGCAGATGCTCAATCAAATACTTGTGGGTTCGAAAAAAAGATTCCATGCTTCTCCTGTTCTTACCTAAGTAATGATTAAAAAATACCTTGGCACATTTTAATGTGTCCATATTGGTTTCGTGTTGTTCTCATCTTTTGGGCTGTTTCCGCCCCTTTTCTCAGTTATGATGCCCGCATCACTCCCTCGAAAACGAACAAAAACATCTCCAAAATATGAGTAAACTGCACCAACTTATTTTTTTATCATTACTAAATTTATGGGCTTTTTTGTGAATTCGTTGCAAAGTTATTAAAAAAACTTCAAATTGCAAACTCGACTTTGCAAATATTTTAATAAAATACAAATTTTTTCTTTGCCTTTCTTTATTTAACAATGAAAACTTTTATCTTTGCAAATTGTAAGCAGGGAAAGCGAAGCCTCACCCCCGACCCCTGGACCCCTCCAACTCCCCTGAGAGGGGAGAGAAGCGTGGAGAGTGAAGTGTGAAGCGTGGATTGTGGAGCGTGAAGCGTGGAGTGTGAAGCGTGGAGTGTGAAGCGTGGAGCGTTGCCTCTGTATGGTGGCTAAAGCTAATGCCATTTTAATTTTTAATTCTTAATTTTTAATTTCTTTCATGGAACATCCTGAGAATAATGAAGAATATGCTGGATTGCAGGTGAATGCAGGAGTGGAACAGCCTTCGATAGTGAATCCCTATCTGAAGCAGTTTCGGAAGAAGCGTCAGCGCTTGTTTACTGCTGGTGAATATGTGGAGGGCATATTGAAGGGCGATGTGTCGATGCTGAGCCAGGCTGTGACGCTCGTGGAGAGTCTGCTCCCTGAGCATCAAGTGATTGCTCAAGAGGTGATTGAGAAGTGCTTACCTTATAGCGGAAATTCAGTGAGAGTGGGTATCAGTGGTGTTCCAGGAGCTGGAAAGAGTACCTCTATCGATGTGTTTGGCACTCATCTTCTCGAGAATTACGGAGGAAAACTGGCAGTCCTTGCCATCGACCCAAGTTCCGAAAAGACCAAAGGTTCCATCCTCGGAGATAAGACCCGCATGGAGCGCTTGGCTGTGCATCCCAAATCTTTCATTCGCCCTTCGCCAACGGCAGGGTCGCTTGGAGGTGTGGCAAGAAAGACACGCGAAAGCATCATTCTTTGTGAAGCGGCAGGCTACAATCATATCTTCGTTGAAACCGTGGGAGTGGGGCAGAGCGAAACGGCATGCCACTCGATGGTGGATTTCTTCCTCCTCATTCAACTCTCGGGAACGGGAGACGAGTTGCAGGGAATCAAGCGAGGAATTATGGAAATTGCCGATGGAATCGTCATTAATAAGGCAGATGGCGAGAATGTAGATAGGGCACATTTGGCTGCCACTCAGTTCCGCAATGCGCTCCATCTCTTCCCAATGCCCGAAAGTGGTGTGCTTCCACAAGTGCTTTGCTACTCTGGTTTCTATGAACTGGGTATCGACGAGGTGCTGAAAATGATTTTTGATTATATAAATAAGGTAAAGGAAAATGGCTATTTCCAATATCGTAGAAATGAGCAGTCGAAGTACTGGATGTATGAAACCATTAACGAGCGACTGAAGAACAGTTTCTACCACAATAAGGAAATCCACCAACTCATCCAGCCTACCGAAAACGAGGTGCTGGGTGGACAAGTTTCCTCCTTCATTGCAGCAAATCGCCTGTTGGACAAATATTTTGATTTACTCAAAAAAGGGTATTCTGCACAATAAATATTAACGATTCGACGTTATTTTAAAATAAATACAACGTTTTAACTTGAAAATCAGCCTCTCACATATCGCATTTTGTACGTTGTGCATTCTGCTGCATCCTCTTGATGCACAAGCGCAAACAGGTACTACGGGATATGAGTTTCTCAATATCCCTGCCTCTGCACATTCTGCTGCATTGGGTGGAAACAACATATCAATCATAGAGGACGACGTCACTCTCCTTTTCACCAATCCAGCTCTGCTTGCTAATGTTTCGGACAAGACGTTGAATTTCAACTATACGAATTACATGAGCAGTTCCTCATCCCTTTCCGCTGCATTTGCCATGCAAGCGGGAGAACGAGGTACAGTGGCATTGGGAGCGCGTTTGTTGAATTATGGTACGATGACGGAAACAACATCCGATTTTGAAACCTTAGGGGATTTCAAGGTAAACGACATAGGCATTCAGGCAGGTTATACCTATCTCTTCACGGATCATTGGACGGGAGGAGTGCAAGCGAAGGTGCTGCTCAATAATTATGGCGAATTCAAATCCACAGCCCTTGCTGTTGATATGGGTGTGAATTATTTCGATGCGGACCACGGATTCAGTTT
>OMTC01000291.1 GCA_900313845.1 uncultured Prevotellaceae bacterium | reverse complement strand
CTCCCCCGAGGGGGAGAGAAGCCATCCGGATGAAGGGACTGCATTCGGCCCCCCTCCAACTCCCCCGAGGGGGAGGGAAGCCATCCGGATGAAGGGTCTGCATTCTGGATTCTTCATTCTTAATTCTTCATTCTTCATTTTCCCTACTTCAAGTAGTTGATGCAGTTTCTGGTGAAACGCTCCAGCTGGTCTTGGTATTCGTTCGTGCCACCGATGTTCCATTCGTAAGCAGCAAGACCTACAGCGAGGATGCGACCGTTGAATGTGGTGGTTGGAGCGAAGTCGATGATACCTGCGCAGCAGTAGTCAACCACGTGATTCCAAGTGCCGAGCACAGTGGAGTTGGTAGTTTCCTCCCAAGCCTTCACCACGTTTGGATTTGGAGTCAGGCCGAATGCGTTGAGGTCCCACATGCAGTTGTGATCACCCTTGATACCAGCACCTTCGAAGGTGTAGATAGGGCGCTCGTAGAGACCAGCTGTGTAGTTCATACCCCAGTAGATGTCGTGCTTCGAGTGGTCGTAAATCTGACCTTCGACATTACCGATAACAGGCTGAGTACCCCACACATCATTGTTCTGACCACCTTCGCCACTGCCGAAGATGCCAGGCTGGAGAGATTCAGGAATACGCTCCACTGCCACCGTCATCTGAGTAGCGTGGTTGGTGAGAAACAAGTTGCCACCATCAGCGCAGAATGCCTTGAGTGCGTTGATGACTTCTGCCGAAGCCAAGTTGCCAGGAAGGTTTGCATAGCCATGAGCCACACCGATGCGGTCGCACATCACCCAGCACATGGTTTCCTGCTCGATGTCGAGGTTGTCGATAGTTGCAGGCGTGAAGAGAACACCTGTGCCATTGTTCACATAGTTCTCCTCGAACCATGCCACTGCGGATGCTTCGTCAGCCGACTGCTCATAGTCGTTTGGCACGAGCATAGCCACCTTAGCGTTAGCAGGACGGCTGATGTAGGTCAGACAGTTGCGAGTGAACAATTCCAGCTGGTCTTGGAATTCGTTGGTTCCACCCACATTCCATTCGTAAGCAGCAAGACCTACAGCCAGAATACGTCCAGCAAATTCGGTGGTTGGGTTGAAGTCGATGATACCTGCGCAGCAGTAGTCAACCACGTGGTTCCATGTACCAAGAACGGTTGAGTTGGTTGCATCCTCCCAAGCTTTCACGACGTTAGGATTTGGAGTCAAGCCGAATGCGTTAAGGTCCCACATACAGTTGTGGTCGCCCTTGATGCCAGCACCTTCGAATGCATAGATGGAACGCTCGTAGAGTCCCGACTTGAAATCCATGCCACGATAGATGTCGTGATGAGAGTGGTCGTAAATCTGACCTTCGGCATTACCGATGATTGGCTGAGTGCCCCAAACGTCGTTGTTCTGACCACCTTCGCCACTGCCAAAGATGCCCGGTTGCATTGTTTCAGGAATACGTCCGATAGCCACCGACATCTGAGTAGCATGGTTGGTGAGGAACAGACTTCCGCCATCAGCACAGAATGCCTTGAGTGCGTTCACCACGTCGTTCGAAGCCAATTCGCCAGGAAGATTCTTGAAGCCAGGAGCAATACCGATGCGGTCGCACATCACCCAACAAGCCACCTGCTCCTCCACGTCGAGGTTTTCAATCGTTGCAGGGGTAATCACAATGCCCTTCTTGGCATCCACATAGGTCTTCTTGAACCAAGCCACAGCGTCCTTCTCGTCGGCAGACTGCTCATAGTCGTTTGGCACGAGCATGGCAACGAAGTCGGATGCCTTCTTCACCTCGTAATTGATGTAGAGGCGAACGGTCTGACCTTCCGACACACGACCATCACTGTAGCGTGCCTTCACGGTATAGCTCACATTGGTGTTGGTTGGAGCCTTCTTGATGACATACTTGTCAATCACTTCATCAATGTTGGTGACATCGGTGTTGTCCTTGATAATCTGAACTCCCGACAGTCCTGCTGCCGTTGGATTCGTCCATGTCAGCGTCACTTCGCGGCTTCCTTCAGGACAGTTGGCAACCAGGTTCTGAACAGCCTCCGAGTATTTTGCATCTTCCAAGTCCACATCAGAGCAAGCGGTGAAGAGGCAAAGCAAAGCCATCAAGCCTAAATATATCTTTTTCATGTTATGATAGTTTTTATTTGAGTTGTTGTTATGTTGTTGAGTTTCCGTATCGCCTCCCCTCGCCTCGGAGGGGAGGAAGAGAATCCTAATATTGCTTGTAGAGTCCGTTCGAGTTATCAAGTTCTGTGAGTGGAACAGGGAGGAAAATCTCGTTTTCAGTCACCGAACGATTCTTGTAGTAGTCACGGATATTGCCTTCACTCTTCATGTAGTTGTTCATCGTGTTGAGCAGATAATCGTTGCCCCAACGAACGAGGTCGAACCAGCGATTTCCTTCGAGAGCCAATTCCAAACGACGCTCCATGCGGAGAGCCAAGCGAGCACGGTTCTTGGTCCAAGCCAAATTGCCATCGTAATCCGTTGGATAAAGACTTACATAGTAGTCAGCCTTAGCAGGGTCGAGGTCGCTTTCGCCACCCTTCACACTGTTGGCAGCACGCTGGCGCACCTGATTGATGAGATCGCGAGCCTCCACGAGTCTTGGTTCTGTGGCAGCATTGGCATCGCCCGACTGCTCGATGAGTGCTTCAGCCTTCAGCAAGAGGATGTCAGCATAGCGCACAAACATGAAGTTGAGGGAGTTGCAGCCCCAAGGCCATGCAGCATTGGCATCCTTAGGGTCTGGCCAAGCCTTCTTGTTGGAGTATTCTCCGTAGGTTTCAATGGCACGGCACCAGCCTGCTGTGTAGGTGTGTCCACGCCAAGGGAAACCAATACGACCAACTGTGAAGTCCAAACGTGGATCGATGCTTCCTTCGTAGTCCTCTGTCACGTTCTCGCTATTGAACGAACCATCGAGATAAGGCAGACCGTTCTCGTCCGTGCGGAAGGCATTCACCAAGTTCTGACTGCCATAGAAGAAGTCGTCGCCTGTGCCATAGAGGTTGCCGTCGCTGTAAGTACAGTTCAAGAGGTTCGACCAATTGATGAGCGCATTGTCGTTGGCAGTTGAGCACTGGAGTGCGAAGATGGATTCCGAACCGTTGTTGTAAGCGATTTTCGACATGTCGCCGAAGTTGGCATAGAGTGCATACTGACCGCTCTTGATGACTGCGTCAGCATAGAGTTCCACGTTTGCCCAGTCGGAAGTGAATGCACACACCTTTGCCATGATTGCCTGTGCTGTGGTCTGAGTGATACG
>OMTC01000195.1 GCA_900313845.1 uncultured Prevotellaceae bacterium | reverse complement strand
CATGTGGACGGCATATCGATTTCCCACTCTAATTCAGGATAGAGGCTTGTAAGGTTCTTGAGGAACGGTGTCAAGTCGAAGTCTTGAGGTTCTGGCTTTTGCAGTTGCGACATCTTCCGATAGTTCACTACGAAGGTGTTGAGTCGAGCAGCAGTGCTATGGATGGCACGAATCCCTTCTTCCAACGGAGTTCCCACCACGTCATCACGGTTGAGCAAACTGCTGCTGATGCTGGCGATGGGTGCTGTGGAATTCATGATTTCGTGCGTCAGCACGCGAGTCAGTTTCTCCCACGACTCCACCTCGCTATGGTTTACGAGCTGGCGCACTTCTTCCCCCATGTCGTTCAGACTTTGCTGCATGGCTCGTTCTCCAAACAGCAGTCCTTTGGTGCTCAGACGGAAGGAAAAGTCACGATTGCGAATAGATTCGGTCATCAGATAGGCTCGCACTTTCAGTGTGTGCTGATGATGCCAAAGCAAATAAAGCACTAAGGCAATGGCTATGATGATAAGGATGATATACATGAAGGTGATTCGTGTTTATAGTTTCTTCATCTTGTTGTAGAGTGTTTGTCGGGAAATGCCGAGCAACTTTGCAGCGATGGAGAGATTACCTTTACTACGGTCGATGGCAAGGCGGATATGCTCTGCTTCCATCTTGTCGAGCGTCACCATCTCGTTTTTCTGCTCCATGAGTTCGGTGAGTTTGCCCACCAGTTCATGATTGTCCCAAGGTTTCGTGATAAAGTCCGAAGCACCGTTCTTCAGCCCTTTCACTGCCAATTGTATGTCGCCGTATGCTGTGAGCAATACGACAGGAATGTCGGGATGATGCTTCCGAATCATATTGAGCCAAAACAAGCCTTCCTGTCCTGAGTTGACCCCTGAGGTGAAATTCATGTCGAGGATGACCATCGCAATTTCCTCAGACGCCATCGTCATGAGGATGTCGTTGGGAGTAGTGAGCGTAAGGATGTTCTCAAATGTGCTGCTGAGGCAATATCGCAGTGCTGTGAGGATGGCGGGATTATCGTCCACCGCTAAGAGGGTTCCGTATGGCATTTTTTTATAATTAAGAATGAGTCAACAAATGAACACAAATGAGGCACAAATACATTTTTTTTGAGATAATTTGTGGAAATTTGTTGACTGAAGTATTTCGTCAGCAAAAGTAGAAAAAGCACATTGAATTCGCAAAAAAAGAAGGGGAAAATTGAAAAGTGTCAAAAAAGTGGACATAAAAGTGTCAAAAATTTTGACAATCTCACTGAGGTAGGGGTAAAAAATTTGGCAATGATTGGAAAGCATTCTAATTTTGCGTCAAACAAAGCGAACAAGTATGATATTTTTATTCATTGGCATCGGTTTCTTCTTCTTCTCTTTGCAAACCCAAGCACAGAAAGTTTGGACGATGGACGAATGTATCGACCATGCGTTGCATCATGCAGTTTCCATCCGTCAGCAACAACTGCAAATCGAAGCGGCTCGCGACCAAGTGGTGGAGAGCAAACTTGCTTTCACGCCATCTGTCAGTGCAAACACCAGCGGCAGTTTTAGTTGGGGACGCAATATCGACCCAGAAACCAATACTTACAATACAGTAAACTATTTCAGTACAGGGTTCAGTCTGGATGCCAGCATGACGTTGTGGGATGGAGGGCGTAGCATCATTGCCTTGCGTGAGGCAAAACTCAACAGGCAGCGACAACTCAACGAACTGCAACGCTTGCAAATCAATTTGGAGTTGAATGTGATTCAAGCATACATCAACGCTTTGTACTATCAGGAGAGTCAGCAACTCCATCAGCAAAAATTGGCTGACAGCCGTTCGCTCCTCCGCAGAACTCAAGTGCAAGCAGAACTCGGACTGAAAGGAAAAGCCGACCTCACTCAAATCGAGGCACAAGTGGCAGACGATGAACTCTCCTGTTTGCTCTGCGAAAACCACTATCAGCAAGCCATCTTGGAGTTGGGAAAGATGATGGGGGAAGCCCCCTCCCTACTTCCCCGAGGAAAGGAGATAAAGCCCCTCCTAAATCCCCTCGAGGAGGAACTTTCTGTAGTTAATCTGTTAATGAATAATTCATCGACCAAAGTAACAATCTCCTCCCCTCGGGGAGGTCGGGAGGGGGCTTCCCATCCCGCCGCCCTTTCTGCCCGTATGAATGTTCAAAGTGCAGAATTGGCTGTTCAACAAGCGCGTGCTTCTTTCTTCCCTTCGCTTTTCATCAGTGCAGGTGTCAGTACAGGTTATAGTCGAAGTTATGGCTTGGGCTACAATCCGAAACCGTTCGGTAGGCAGTGGCATGACAATATGGGTTCGTCCATCAGCACAGGCATCAGCATTCCCCTTTGGGACCATCTCTCTCATATCCACCATCTTCGTCGGAGCAAACGCCAACTCACCCTTGCTCGCATAGAAGAGGAGGAAACGCTTCGCCAACTCCAAATCGACTACACCAAGGCATGTCTGGATGTGGAAGCATGTGAGAAAGAAATTGCCATGCAAACCAAAAAACTCGCCGCCGATAGCGTTGCCCATGCCGTGCTCTTGTGTCGTTACGAGGAAGGTCTCTCCTCTCTGCTCGACCTTCAAACAGTAGCTCGCACCCTTCAGCAGTCGCGCATCAGCCTCCTTCAGCAACGCCTTTTATTAATCTTAAAACGTAGAACACTCAAGCAGTATGGATATTTCTCTTGAACCCAAAAGCAAGCTACGCCGCTTTGCTCCCTATATCGCTGCCATTGCACTCTTCATCGGTGCTTGCATCTGGCTTGCCTTCTCCGACATTGGGAAGACACTCAGCGTGGAGCGTCGTAATCTCAACATCGGTGAGGTTCAGATGGGACGTTTCGACGATTTCGTCCGACTTGATGGACAGGTGCAACCCTTTTCCACCATTCAGATTTGTCCGCAGGAAGGTGGCATCGTCATGGAACGAGTGGTGGAGGAAGGTGCGCATGTGAAAAAAGGTGATGTGCTGGTTCGCCTCTCCAATGCCAATCTCGACCTCGAAATCCTCAATGCAGAGGCAAACCTCGCCGAGAAGCAGAATTTCCTTCGCAACACACAAATCACGATGGAGCAAGACCGACTCAACAACCGTCAGGAACTCCTTCAACTCAATCTCGATGTGAGTCGCAAGCAACGTAACTATCAGCAGCAGGAACGGCTCTTCAAGGAACAACTCAACACGCGTGAGGAATACCTCCAAGCAAAAGAGGAATACGAACTTGCCAAGAAGAAGCAACGACTCATCCTTCAGCGACTCGACCAGGACAGCATCTACCGTTCTTCGCAAGTGGAGCAACTGCGCGAGAACCTCGACAACATGCGTCAGAACCTGGTCCTCATTCGTGAACGAAAGGCAAAGCTCGAAGTGCGTAGTCCTGCCGACGGCGAAATCGGTTTGCTCGATGTGGAACTCGGGCAGAGTGTTGGTGCAGGCGGAAAGATTGGTCAACTGAACGACCTCTCCGACTATAAGGTGATTGCCAATGTGGATGAGCACTACATCGACCGTGTGCGGGCAGGACTCATCGCCAACTACGAGCGCAACGAACATCGCTACCACCTGCGAGTGCGCAAGGTGTTCCCCGAAGTGCGTAATGGCTCCTTTCATGTGGAATTTGTGTTCGATGGCGAGCGTCCCGACCGCATCCGCAACGGCCAGACCTACTATCTCGACTTGCAGTTAGGTGAATCGAAACAGGCAGTCCTTATTCCTAAAGGCACTTTCTTCTCCGTCACGGGTGGCAGTTGGGTGTTCGTGCTCGATGCCGACGGACATCATGCCTATCGCCGCAACATCCGCATCGGTCGCCAGAACCCCAAGTTCTACGAAGTGCTCGAAGGTCTTGAGCCAGGCGAGCAAGTCATCACCAGCGGTTACGAAGCATTCAAGAACCGCGAAACACTCACCATCAAGTAGATAATAATAACAACATCATTAAAATACATAGTACAATGCTTACTCTCACAAACATCTCCAAAGTATTCCATGCGGAATTCGTAAAAACAATTGCCCTCAATGGTGTGTCACTCTCAGTCGAAGACGGCGAGTTTGTTGCCATCATGGGACCTTCGGGCTGTGGTAAATCCACCTTGCTCAATATCCTCGGTCTGCTCGACAACCCTACCTCGGGCACTTATCTGCTCAACGGAAAAGATGTGGGCAGCCTGAAAGAAAGTCAGCGTACCGACGTGCGCAAAGGAGAAATAGGCTTCGTCTTCCAGAGCTTCAATCTTATCGATGAGCTAACTGTGGAAGAGAATGTGGAACTGCCTCTCATCTATCTCGATGTGCCATCGAAGGAACGCAAGGAGCGTGTGGCAGAAATACTGCGACGCGTCGATATGAGTCATCGTGCCAAGCACTTCCCTCAGCAACT
>OMTC01000111.1 GCA_900313845.1 uncultured Prevotellaceae bacterium | reverse complement strand
ATGTAAGTTTATCTCTCATAGCAGAAAGATCTGTTGTATCCTGATTGGACTGATCATACTTTGCCTTCAGTGTTTCATACTGAGGCATAAGACGATCCTTCTTCTGCTCATAAAGTCTTGCATCAGCAGAGTTTCCATCCTGAGATGCCTTCTCTGCATATCTTTCATACTTCTCCAGTTCTGACTCACACTCATTCAGTTCTCTGGCTGCTCTGTCACGTGTTGTCTCAAGTGCTGCCAGTTCCCCCTTTACATGACCCAGATCACTTCTTAACTGATTCATGTACTCATTGATAGTTTTTTCAGGATTACGTGACTTGTCAATAAGCGCATTGACGTTAGAAGCCATTATATCCTTGAATCTTTTTAAACATGTAACGAATCAAGATGAGCGTGGCGAGAAAAGAAAATGCGATGGCAAGATAATAGCGCATATCGAGCAGAAGCAAAGAAGGCAAAAATCCCAACAACATGCCGACGATTTGTTCCGTGGCTGTCATTTTTGAATACACCAGTTTATTTTTCGCAGACTCCTCGGTTCGAGCATAAGGCAGCACATTGATGATATTCGAACTCGACCACTTGGAGAAAGAATCGGCGGATACAAACAAAATCGGGATGAATACGGGGAAATATTTATCGTTCAAGGTGAAACAACTGAAGATGGCATGACTCAGTTCCACCTCCAAAATGGCATTCAAAACCGCATAAAGACTCAGATAATAAAGAATTAATCCCAGCACTCCATAAGTACCAATATGGGAGTCCTTCATGATTTGAAGCGTCCGCTCTCGGGTGCCTCCACCCCCGAATCCATCGCAGAAATCGGCGAATCCATCCTCATGCAAAGCACCTGTCAGCAACACTCGCGACAAGATAGCTGCTATCAGACAGATGTTCAATGGCAGAATATACGAACAAAGCCAAAATACCAATGCCATCACTCCTCCCGTGAGCCAACCTGCCAACGGCCATAAAGGCACCACTCGCTCAAAATATTCCTTAGGAACATTGGCGATGCGCCAGAACGGCAAGCGGGTAAAGAAACCCAGTGCAGCAAGGATGCGATAGAGCAATGTCATATAAATGAAGAATGAAAAATGAAAAATTATCAAAGCAGCGAGAGCAGAACGAAGCTTGCTTCTGTTATGCCGAGTCGCGAATGATAATCGGTGTAGCCAATGAAGAATTAAGAATTAAAACAACATTCTTTCTTATCAGAAGTATTTAGTGATATTAGCATTCTGGAAATTATTCATTTCGTTAATCATATTCACTGCTGAACGAACAATCGGGAAGGCACAGAGAGCACCCGTTCCTTCTCCCAAACGAAGGTCAAGATGAAGGATTGGGTCGGCATCCATGGCTTGCAGCATCATCCGATGTCCACTTTCATCACCTTGATGGGCAAAAATCGCATAGTCGAGCACAGCAGGATAGAGTTGGGAAGCAGCCAACATACAAGCGGTCATGATGAATCCATCCACCAAAATCACCATACGTTTTTCCGCAGCCTGAAGCATGCCACCAATGGCAGCCACCATTTCAAAACCGCCAAACCAACGAATGATTTCCTCCGCATAGGCAGGGAAGAACTGACGTTCCACTCGTCCTGGCACGAACTGCCAATCCTCGGGCGCCTTCAAAGGAGTGATGGACTCTATGCCCGTCTGTCGTTGAAAGTTCTCGATGGATTCGGCCAAAATCGCATATTTATGCTGAATTCCCTCGCTGTTCAATCCTGCCCCAGCCCCCACACATTTATCGAGCGGAATATCCTCGAAGAAATACATCCAAATGGAGGACGGAGAGGTGTTGCCTATGCCCATTTCACCAAAGGAAATGACATTGCATCCCGCCGCAACACTATCGTTCACATGCTGCACACCTACTTCGATGGCTTGGTCGAATTCCTCCTGACTCATTGCCGCTTCGTAGCGGAAGTTCTTGGTGCCGTAAGCAATTTTATGATTATAGATAGGAAACTCCACTCGCAGATTGTCATAATGCTCAGGGTCGATAATGTCGGCAGGAAAATCATGGTCAACACCCACATCAATCAGTCGCAAGAAGAAATCGTGCTGATGACAAAACATATTCACACCACCTCCACCACGGCAGAAATTCAACAACTGCTGCCAAGTCACCTCGCGAGGCGAGACGCTCACACCTTCTCGTTCGATGCCGTGGTCGGCAGCAAACAAAGCATGGCACTGATGATTCAATTTTGGACTAAGCGTGTTCTGAATCAGTCCTATTTGCAAAGCTAATTTCTCCAATTTCCCCAACGAACCCTTAGGCTTATTGAGATTATCAATCTTATCTTGCAGTTGAGGAGCAAGATTTTGTTTGTCAACAGACTCAATTTTGAAAGATTTCATGATATAGCAAGTGATTAAGGATCTGAATTTAGGTAAGTTCTAAAGCTTCTAAGCTCCTTTGATTTTCACAGGAATTCCGCTCACCATCAAGATGACTTCATCTGCTTGTGCAGCGATAAACTGATTCATCCATCCTTCCACATCAGTGAATTTCCGTTGGATTTCATTGTCGCTCACCCCTCCACTGCCAATCTCGTTCGTAACGAAAATGAAAATGGCATCTTGAGAAGTGAATTTTGCAAATTCCGATTTCAATTCCTCCAAGGTGCGGTCCACATGTGCAGCGGCAGCCCTTGCCGATCGCATACTTTCGGGTTGGAGGTCGAAGAAGAAATTCGTTGCCCAAAGCGTGACACAATCCACGAGCACCACTCTTCCTGTCACATCATGCCGCGAGAGGTATTTTTCCTCTTCGATATTGGTCCATTGCGAACCGCGACGCGCCTTGTGCATATCGACCCGTTGCCGAAACTCATCATCCCAAATGCGGGATGTGGCTAAATAGATTGGTGTGCTGCTCATTTGGAGTGCCAAGCGCTCTGCATATTCACTTTTGCCCGAACGTTGACCTCCCGTAATCAAAATCAGTTTTTTCATAGCGCAAATATAAACCTTTCTTTCTTAATTTTGTATTTTTTGATTAACTTTGTGCCTAATTTCTTAAAAAAGTTGTTTTTTCGCCCGAATTATTCAGAAATTCAAAGCGTAAATTTAGCATCCATTGAGGTTATCTCAATTATTTATATTCATTGCTCAATGACCATCCTCATCACCATCGCAATCTATTTCGGATTGTTGCTTCTCATTTCCCATTTGGTAGGAAAAGGAGGAAACGATGCCTTTTTCCGTGGCAACCGACAATCACCGTGGCCCGTTGTGGCGTTCGGCATGATTGGTGCCAGTCTTTCGGGCGTCACCTTCATCAGCGTTCCTGGCATGGTGATGAATATCGACATGACCTATCTCCAGATGTGCATTGGTTTCATCTTTGGTTATTTCCTTGTCGCCTTCGTACTCCTACCTCTATATTATAAGTACAACCTTACGTCCATTTACAGTTATCTTGATGTGCGCTTCGGACGTGTCAGTCGGAAAACGGGTTCCTCGTTTTTTCTGTTGTCGAAAATGACGGGAGCTGCCGCTCGCCTCTATCTCGTTTGTCTTATTCTCCAGCAATATGTATTCGATGCCATGAAAGTGCCATTCGTGCTCACTGTTCTCGGCACACTGCTCCTCATTTGGCTTTATACTCACAAGAGCGGCATCAAGGCGATAGTTTGGACGGACTCGCTCCAAACACTCTGCCTCATCGTAGCACTGATTCTCATTCTCCTCAAGGCATCCTCAATGCTCAACATGAGTTTTGGCGAAGCCATGACTGCTGTGTGGAACGACTCCCACAGCCGCATCTTCGAGTTCAACGACTGGAGTTCCAAACAGCATTTTTGGAAACAGTTCCTCAGCGGTATCTTTATCGTCATAGTGATGACGGGTCTCGACCAAGACATGATGCAGAAGAATCTCTCGTGCAAGAGCCTGAAAGACAGTCAGAAGGACTTGTGCAGTTACGGTCTGCTCTTCGCGCCCGTCAACTTCCTTTTCCTTTCACTCGGTGTGTTGATGATGATGCTTTATGCAAAAACAGGTACACCCCTCCCCATCAAGGGCGACTCACTCCTACCCGATTTCATTGCCACGGGTGCTATGGGACAAGCCGTCCTCGTGTTCTTCACCATCGGCATCATCGCATCTGCCTTCTCCAGTGCTGACTCAGCCCTCACAGCCCTCACCACCAGTTTCTGCATTGATATTCTTGGCATTGAAGACTCTAAGGAAATGAAGAATGAAGAATTAAGAATGAAGAATCCCGAGCTAACTCGAAAGAGGGTGCATCTGTGCATGATGGTGATATTTGTCCTGTTCATTTTGGGATTCAAGGCATTGAACAATTCCAGTGTGATTGATGCCATCTACACCATTGCCAGCTATACCTACGGTCCCTTGCTTGGACTCTTTGCTTTCGGCATGACCACACGCCTGATGCCTCGCGACAAATGGGTTCCTCTCATCGCTATTCTCTCGCCCGTAATCTGTTTTGCGATAGATAAAATCACCTTTAGTACTACCAATTATCAGTTTGGTTACGAAATGCTCATGTTTAATGGAATATTGACCTACGTTGGGCTTTTAATCATTTCCAAACGTTAATTTCTTTTTCTTTTTTTCTTCACTTATCACTTTTTATCTTTATCTTTGCCTACAGACTAACAATTAACACCAAATAATCATCTATTAACTGCAGTACTATGTCTTTTGTTATGATTTTGCAGCTGCTCATCGTGTTGGGTGCCCTTTGGGTGGGTTCCCGCTATGGCAGTCTTGCACTCGGTGCCATCTCGGGCATCGGTCTCGCCATTCTCGTTTTCGGTTTCGGCTTGAAACCAGGTACTCCTCCAACCGATGTCATCTACATCATCATTGCAGCCGTAACCTGTGCGGGTATCATGCAGGCTTCGGGCGGAATGGATTGGCTCATTCAGTTGGCAGAAAAGATGCTGCGTAAGCATCCCGACCGCATCACATTCTTAGCACCGCTCTGTACATTCTTCCTCACCATCTTGGTAGGAACGGGACACGTGGTTTACACCCTCATGCCTATCATCTGCGACATCGCCCTGAAGAAAGGCATCCGTCCTGAGCGTCCTTGCGGTGTGGCATCCATTGCTTCCCAGGTGGGTATCACCTGTTCTCCAATTGCAGCAGCCGTGGTAGCTTTCGTTTCCATCTCCAATGCCAACGACTTCGATGTCACCATTCCAGGCGTACTCATGGTTAGTATTCCTTCTTGTTTGTGTGGACTGATGGCTGCTGCAGCATGCAGCTACAAGCGTGGTCTCGACCTCGACAAGGACCCTGAATTCCAGGCAAAAATTGCTGACCCAGAACAGCGTGCTTACATTTATGGTTCCTCCGCAACTACCCTCGACAAGGAAATTCCAAAGAGCGCAAAGTTGGCTGTTTATATTTTCCTCTGTGCCTTGGCAGTGATTGTGATGTTCGCTATTTTCGGAGCACTGCTTCCTGGATACAACTCTATCACCGCCATCGACGGCGCAAAGGACATCAGTGTCAGAGACGGCGTCATTCTCACGCCAAAGGATGTGGCAAAATTAGGAATTGTAGTGGATGGTGTAACACAAACCTCCATCGTGAAACTGAAGATGAATATCGTCATCCAAATTGTGATGATTACGGCTGCTGCCTTGATGATCATCTTCTGCAAAGCAAGTCCGAAGAAGGCAGTGGCAGGTCCAGTTTGGCAGTCAGGTATGGTTGCCGTTGTAGCTATCTACGGTATCGCATGGTTGGCTGACACCTACTTCTCAAACTACCTTGGTGAAATCCAAGCCATGCTCGAAGACGTGGTGAAGGAATATCCTTGGAGCATCGCATTCGTGTTCTTCCTCGTTTCCGTACTCATCAATTCTCAAGGTGCCGTGGTCGTAGCCATGTTGCCACTGGCATATAAATTAGGCATTGCAGGTCCTGTGCTCTTGGGCGTTTTGCCAAGCGTTTATGGATACTTCTTCATTCCTAACTACCCATCTGACATTGCCACGGTGAACTTCGACCGCTCAGGCACCACCGTCATTGGTAAGTACCTGCTCAACCACTCCTTCATGATGCCAGGTCTCGTCAGTGTTGCCGTCTCCACCGTCGTGGCATACACCTTGTGCTCTTTCTTCTATTGATGATTCCATTTTTATCATATTTTTTAGAAAGCGAAACCTCTCATACAAAGGTTTCGCTTTTTTTATCATAAAATTTGTGGTGACTCGATTTTTTACTCTAAATTTGCATCACAAAAAATGAGTAAAGATGATGAATTCAACATTTAAAACCATCATTTCCAAATCTGTTGGAATCAGTGAGACACAAGTTGCCAACACCTTGGAACTTTTAGAGGAAGGCTGCACCATTCCATTCATCAGCCGATACAGAAAGGAGCGCACTGGCGCACTCGACGAGGTGAAAGTGGCTGCCATCAGTGACCAACTCGACAAACTGAAGGAGACGGAAAAGCG
>OMTC01000112.1 GCA_900313845.1 uncultured Prevotellaceae bacterium | reverse complement strand
GCAACAAGGTCCATTGTAGAACACAAAAAGGTGCTTGAAACCCTCTGTGATTCTCATCATTTCCAGATAGTGCTCACGAATGCACTGAGGGGTATGGAGACGGAGAGGTATGGTGAAATGCTTTGGCAAGATAGGGAATGGATTGACCAAGAGGATGTATTTGCCATGAACAGGAATGTGAATCTGCTCATCAGGACGATTCTCTGAACAGAGGAAGCAAGGACGCTCATCGATGGTTTTCTTGTCGATAGATGCTCCTGTCGATACGATACGAGCAGGATTGAATTGCGCTGCAAAACGCACATCAGCATCATGCATGGCTTTCACTTCCACATGCTGCAACTGCTCATAGCGCTCTCGAGCATCATCCCATTGTTTCAACTGATTCGTGAAAAAACGATTCACATCCTTCTCCTGAACGGGTTGTTTCCAGTACCTATTGAGTTGCTGGCGAGCCAATATTTCGGAAGTGCGCAAACCATCCTTATAATAGTTATTGGCATTCACCTTTGCAGGAGAAAGTGCTGCATCGGAATTGCCCTCCCAACGACGACACAAATACAACTCATCAAAGATGCGACCTATCTTGAATCGACGTGAGAAAGAGAGTCCTAAGGCATAGTCCTCACCATAGCTGGTGTTAGGCACACCATATTTGCGAAGGATTGGAGTGAAGAATGCACGAGGAGCACCAAGTCCATTGATTCTCAATGCGTTATTACGTCCGTTTTCATCGGTCCATTCACGATGGTCGATGATGCCTGGAGGCAAGGTGTTGAGTTGGAAATCACACATGCGATAGGAACCAATCACCATCGCACAATGCTCAGCATGGAACTTATCAACGATGCGCTGAAGGGTGTTGGGCGAACTATATAAATCATCGCTATCAAGCTGCACAGCAAAACGTCCACACCTCTCATCATCAATGGCAAGATTCCAGCATCCACCGATTCCCAAGTCGTTCCGTTCGGGCTGGATATGTACGCAACGTGCATCTTCTGCCGACAAGCGCTGAAGCACCTCCGTAGTGCCATCATCGGAATGATTGTCAATGACCAGAACATTGAAATCAAAATCTGTTTTTTGGCTCAAGGCTGAACGCACGGCATCCTCTATGGTGCGAACCCTGTTGCGTACAGGAATGATGACGGATGCCTCCAAAGGGAAGGAGTTTCTGCCTATAGCAACTTCACTCACACAATCGGAAGCGATGTAGGCATCAATGAGCTTGAGATGATTCGTGCAAGCAGCCTCCATTTCTATTTGCAACTCCCGATTGCGAGGATCCACATAGTCGAATTGCTTCTCCCCACTCTTTCTCAAATCGAGTTCCTCTTCGGTGTAGAGCACCTCGTTGATATGAACGATGGAATTAGGTGAGATGCGGGAGATGAAAAGACGAATGTCGTAGCGTGCTGCATATTTCCAATCCACATGAGGGTTCTCCTTCTCATAGAGTTGGAAGGCTGCCGTATCAATCATGAAGAGTGGGCCGAAATCGAAATCGTTGCGCACACTTCCCAATTGGCAAGGAATAGTAGGCACTTTCTCCACCTTTCCATCCTTCACCACGTTCCTGTCCGAATAGAACATATATGCCCCTGTGTCCTTGGCAATTTCCACCATTCGCTCAATGGCATTGTAGCCCAAGGCGAGCGGCGTTGTCTTCGTATAAAGCAGCAAGTACTGCGACGTCATGTATTTCGAAGCCTCATGGAATGTTTTGGAAGAAGTGATGTCATCCACAAAAAACATCGTGCAACCGTCTATCTGTGGCAAATGCTTGTCGAATGCCATCAGAAAGATGTTTGCAACGCGCTTCGAATTCTTCATCTGAGCCACTGTGAAACGCACAGATGCCTCATCAGCATAGGGTATGAAACAATCGACCCTGTTTTTCATACAAAATTATTTATTAAAAAGAAAAGTGAAAAAAGAAGAATGAAGAATGTATTTTACTCCGTTCTTTTACCATCCGAATAGATGTAACTTACATTCTTCACCCCTCTTTTATAATTCACTCATCTATAAATTATTATCGTTACGATGCTATGAACGAATTAGAAATAGAGTCCAATACCAACGCGGAGTCCCACCCTACTCTTATCGGAGAAATCGGAAAGGCTCGCATCAAAGTAGATGGAAGGCTCAAGGGTTACGGTCTTGTTGAGGAAGAAGCAATAACCCACCTCAGGACAGATTTGGAAATCGTTGAAGTTCTTGAACTCATGCAAGAGGCGGAAACCGATGCCACAGAACACACCGTTCGACTCCAAATAGTAGCGAGCCTTGGCACCAAGTGAAAGTGACTGCCAATCAGAGCAAGTGTAGTTCACACCAGCCTCAGCAACAGCCAACCAGTTGTCTGCTACAAAATAGCCAAACTGTCCCGAAAGCCCGAAAGAGAAATCGTGAGTCTTATCGTAGGAAATGCCTACACCATCGAGAGAAGCGCTTGAATAAATCTTACCTTTCTCGAACTGAGCAAATGTGCTAACAGCAAAAGCAGTCAGCAAAAACATCGTTGCAAATAACTTTTTCATATCAGTGTTTTATTTGTTTGGTTGAATTCCTTGCAAAAATAGTATTCTTTGTTGGATTTTCAAAGAAAGATGCATGTATTTTTACAGAAATCGACGCAAAATCACTGAAAAGACAACTTATTCACGCCGATTTCGCTCCTCTTCCATTTGTTCTTTTTTCCTCAAAACGAAAAAGAGTGCCACAATGATGATGAGGTAAGTGATGATATAAGCTTTGAATTTCAACACAGCTTCCCAACTCGCACCATTCTGATAAACAAAGAATACGGCGCAAGCTAACAACAGCACCCAGGGGAGATAATATGATTTCTTAATTCTTGCCATTTTTACCTCTTTACTTCCACATTCTTTCTGTACCACCAAATGAAATAGGACAAGCAGAAGAGAGTGACGAGTCCTCCGCCCAAGTAACCAATCCATGCTTGTAGCTGGAATCCTTCAGGAGCGACGAGAATGTAAGAAGAACATACCATCGTCATCCACAAAGCAGGCACAAGTCCCACGTAGAAGTTCTTCTGATGGCGTGCTAACCAAGCAGTGATAGCCCAGAGGGTGAAAGCCGAGAGTGTTTGGTTGGTCCATGCGAAATATCTCCAAAGCACATCGAAATTGATCATCATCAGTATGAATGCCACCAAGAAAAGAGGAATGGAGAGAATCAAGCGCTTGTAAACCTTGTTTTGCTTGATATGAAGGAAGTCGGAAGCAATGAGTCGAGCACTGCGGAAGGCAGTATCACCCGATGTGATAGGTGCTGCCACAACGCCAAGGATTGCCAACACGGCACCCACTTTTCCTATCCACGTATGGCATATCTGATTCACGATGATAGCAGGATTCATCTTTCCGTTCTCTGGATTAGTCATGGCATTGAGCAACTTCTGATAAGGGGTATCGCCATCCACACTCAAAGAATCAGCAAACTTGATAGCGGCAGCAGCCCAAATCAATGCCACCAATCCTTCCGTAATCATGGCACCGTAGAACACGGGGCGACCCAATTTCTCATTCTGCATACAACGTGCCATCATCGGACTCTGGGTGGCATGGAATCCACTCACTGCTCCACAAGCAATTGTGATGCAAACGCCAGGGAAAAGAGGAATAGAGCTCTTAGGGTGATGATTGCTGAAAGCATCTGTAATTTCAGGCATGGCACCAACATTGGTAAAGATGCCGATAAGAACACCTACTGCCATGATAATCAATGCAATACCAAACAAAGGATAGATTTTTCCAATCAGCTTGTCGATAGGTAAAATCGTTGCCAAAATATAGTAGGCAAATATCACAACAATCCATACAAGTACCCAATCACTATCTCCAACACCGAAAGCGCCACCTGTCAATTTGCCGAGCAATCCTGCTGGAGTGGTAACAAATACAGCACCCACAAGAATCATCAGCACCAAAGAGAATACAAGGATGAAGATTCGGGCTTTGTTACCCAATTCCTGTCCGATAATTTCAGGCAAACTGGCACCATCCTTTCGGAGCGAAATCATACCCGACATGAAATCGTGCACCGCTCCACCGAAGATGCATCCAAGAACAATCCACAAATATGCAGCAGGACCAAAGAGGATGCCTTGGATAGCGCCGAAGATAGGTCCTGTGCCCGCAATGTTCAGAAACTGAATGAGATAGACTCTCCAAGAAGCCATTGGCAAGTAATCCACCCCATCTTGCTTGGTGAAGCAGGGAGTCTTACGCTCTGGATCCACACCAAAATTCTTCTCTACAAAACTACCGTAAATCAGATATCCAAGTATCAACAAGAATATCGATGTAACAAATGTAATCATTTTGAAATCAATTTATCTTTCGCATGAAAGAACGAAAAAACATTTCTTTGTCAAAAAATCGTGCAAAGTTAACAAATTATCATTACCTTTGCAACTGATTTTGCAAGCAATTGGCTTATTTGAGAAGTTTTCATTACATTTTACCACCAAAATAGCTTTTTTGATTATAAAATATAAGTTTAATGACAAATCATCACACAAACATAAAAACAATTCTCCTTCTCGCTTTCTTCACGACATCTACGCTCAACACAAAAGCGCAAGACATTTATGCCACCATCAACGCCATTTTGAACGAAAAAAGGAATGAGGAAAAGGCGAATCTTCAAACAGACAAAGACACAAAAGTTCAGGAAAACAACACATCTGAAGCCGCCGAAAGTGATATTTTTGAAGCTTCAGAAAACGACACCTTCGATGCTCCTTCCTATGATGATTTATGGCAAGTACCCTCCTATCCTCTTCATGAAATCCGTGCCGTATGGCTCGCTACAATTGGAGGCATAGATTGGCCTCGCACCAAAGCCACTGATTCCTATAGCATCCAACGGCAGAAACAGGAACTCACCTCCATGCTCGACAAGTTGCAGCGTGCCAATATCAATATGGTGGTCATGCAAACCCGCATTCGAGGCACTGTGATTTATCCTTCCAACATCGAACCTTGGGACGATTGCCTCACAGGTAAATACGGAAAGCACCCGGGCTACGACCCCCTGCAATTTGCCATAGAGGAATGTCATCGCCGCGGTATGGAATTCCATGCGTGGATTGTTTCCATCCCTCTCGGTGAATTGCAAAAGCAAAAGGCATACGGCTCATCCTCCATCATGCGCAAACATCCCAATCTATGCAAAGCAGTGGGTTCCGAAGTGTTCATGCAACCCAGTGCCAGTGGTACAGCGGACTACATAGCGAATCTTTGCCGTGAAATCGTGCAGAAATACGATGTGGATGGCATTTCGCTCGACTATATCCGCTACCCAGAAGCTGTCTATCGATACAAGGACAACGCCTCGGCTTCCCAGAAGCGAGAGAATATCACACGCATTGTTCGACGTGTGCACGATGTCGTGAAATCCATCAAGCCCTGGGTGAAACTCTCTTCCTCTCCCATAGGAAAATTCCGCGACCTGAAGCGCTACTCTTCCTCGGGTTGGAACTGCTATGATGCTGTGTATCAAGACCCTCAAGCATGGTTGCGCGACAATCTGCAGGACATGCTCTTCCCCATGATGTATTTCCGAGAGAACCACTTCTACCCCTTCCTTTTCGATTGGTTGGAGCATTCCTATGGGCATCCCGTGGCTCCTGGACTTGCTGTCTATATGCTCGACCCACGCGAGGGGAAATGGGTACTCAACGATGTGAGAGCACAGATGCACACCTCTCGCAATTCCAAGATAGGTGGAATGATTCTCTATCGTGCCAAATTCCTGAACGACAACCACAAAGGCATTTATAAGACCTCCTGCCAAGAATTCTTCCCTTATCCAGCACTTCCTCCTCGCATGACCTGGAGCAGCGACACGATTGCTCCTCTCCCTCCTCGCAATTTGAAATGCGAGAACGGTGTGCTGAGTTGGACTGAAGGAAATCATCAAAACGAAGAATCCTACACCTATTATAATATATATGGTTCGAACTTCTATCCAGTAGATGTTACCAAGGCGGAGAATCTGCTTCAGGCACGTGTGCTTTCCACCCAGTTCGAACTGACAGGACGCGCCACTTCACGACGTTATTATGCTGTGTGTGCTTCCGACCGTTTTGGAAACCAAAGCAAAGCGGCTCAAGAGCAGAACGTGATGACGAGTTTACCACCTTCTACCGATGCATGGAATCCATGCTCCCGCATAGGGGATAATGGCAAGCGAGTGGATGACAGAATGAAACTCTTGAAATCCTTCTCGGGTAAGAAATCCAAAAAGCGGAAACGCTGATGCTTTCGACAATCCTCATAGCTCATTCCCTCTTCCACCATCTTCCGCAACTGTTCTAATTTGTCAGCAAGACGGATGGCAACAATCCCCATATTCATCCTTAGATTGATTTCAATACAAGGATGAATTTTT
>OMTC01000406.1 GCA_900313845.1 uncultured Prevotellaceae bacterium | reverse complement strand
GAATGGCTCGATGAAGGTCGCTGGCAACTATTGCATCCAACGGCTCTGAAGCCAGGCGTCGGGCTACTTGTTCTGCCTGTTCCCTACCCCGTTGGTTCAGTTCTCCTTGTGTTTGTCCCTGCATGATTTGGCGGGCATTGTCGACCGTCTCGCCGTGCCTCACCAGAAAAATTGTCGTTTCCATTTTTGCAAAATTACGAAATAATGCTGACATACGGAAGCGATTTTGGAAGATTAACGCAGTTCGCCCCATAAATAAAGACAATTCAGGGAAAAATGAGGAAAGTTTGAAAGTTGGCACGAAGCAAATATATGCGGTTCGATGAAAGAGTTAGGTCTCTTATTCGTAACCCATATCCCCCCTGTCTGAGAGTTAATCTTTCATAAATCCAAGGGCATAAAAAAGGAAGAATGACGAGTTCCGAACCGAATGGTTTTCGATGACATAATCTGCACTGATTTGCTGAAAAGGCAATTTCCAAAATGGTATTATCTTTGCAGCCGAAATTTTAAAAAAGGAAAGAATTATGAGCAGATCGACTTTCAACATCCTCTTCTATGCCAACAAGGGAAAGGAGAAAAATGGAATTGTCCCGATTATGGGACGTGTGACAATCAACGGAACTCAGTCGCAGTTCAGTTGCAAGATGAGCATCCCACTCACGATGTGGGACGTGAAGGGCAACTGTGCCAAAGGCAGGAGCAAGGAGGCATTGCAGATCAACCGCGACCTCGACAACATCAAGGCACAGATCATCAAGCACTACCAGCACCTGTCAGACCGTGAGGGGGTCGTGACTGCTGAAATGGTGCGCAACGCCTACCAAGGATTGGGCAGCGAGTACGAAACATTGTTGGGAGCCTTCGAAAAGGACTTGGCCACTCTGAAGAAACGTGTTGACAAAGACCGCGCATCGGGGACCTACAAAATACAGGTGAGGTCTAGAAACTATGTGGCAAGTTTCCTACAGACTTGTCATAGGCGCACAGACATCTCTATGCAGGAACTTACCCCCGACTTCATCAAAGAGTTTGCTGTATATCTCAGCAATGACCGAGGTCTGGCCAATTCTACCATCTGGCTGGCATGTATGCACTTGAAAGGAGTCGTAGGCCGTGCCCATGACAACGGGAAGATACAGCGCAACGTGTTTGCCCAGTTCCACATCAGTCCCAAGTGCAAAGAACGCACGTTTCTGACTGAGGACGAGTTGAGGACGGTGATGATGCATGAGTTTGAGGATGCCAACCTTGCCTTCATCCGCGACCTCTTTGTGTTCATGAATTTTACCGCTCTGTCATTTGTGGACATGAAGGAATTGACAACGGACAATATCGTGGAGGTCAACGGTGACAAGTGGATAGTAGGTAAGCGACATAAGACGGGCATACCCTACCAAGTGAAGTTGTTGGATGTCCCTCTTCAGATCATTGAACACTACAAGAACTTCCCAAAGGGAAATCCCAAGTCTGTATTTGGCGAGGTCAACTATTGGAGCGTATGCAAGAAGCTGAAACCCGTGATGAAAGAGTGCGGCATTGACAAACCCATTTCCGCACATTGTGCAAGGCATGGATTCGCTACGATGGCCCTAACGAACGGCATGCCCATCGAGAGCGTAAGCCGTGTTTTAGGACACACCAACATTGTGACCACACAGATTTATGCCCGCATCACCACGCAGAAACTCGACAACGACCTGACCATGTTGGGCAACAAACTTAATGCATCTTTCAGTAAAATCAAAACTGCATAGAATATGAAAAGAGGAATCATCAGAATGACCGATGGCGGTCAGGTAACTATGCCACAGAAAGACGTGTGGATAACAATTGAAGAGATAACGGACATGTTTGGACTCCCAGAGGCTATAGTCTATCGTACTATCCGTTCTATCTACAAGAAGAGCGAATTATATGAGCATGAGACAGCAGAAAGAATCCCATTCCCTGGTCATGAGACAGATGACTGGACGGTTGAGGTGTATAATCTGGACCTAATTCTCTACCTGACCTATAAACTGCCAAGCCGTAATGCCCAGATATTCCGCAAGTACATGACCAATAAGGCTTATGAGCGAAATCCATACGAACACATTTGTGTCATTGTGGACGACATAGACTTTAAGCAGCGGTCGCTCAATCCATAAGCGACGGTTTCCACACATATAAACAGAAGAAAGACGGATGCCTGACAACAGCCAGTGCATCCGCCTTTCTTCTGTTTTCCTTTTTGATGGGCAATCTCATCACCGTCTACT
>OMTC01000115.1 GCA_900313845.1 uncultured Prevotellaceae bacterium | reverse complement strand
ACTTTTAACTCACACAGATTTGCTCGACCGAGTTCTCATACCATTCTTTCTTTTACTCGTCCTCCCCGACGCGTACCTCTATTTCGCGTACCTTCGTAATTGGCTTGAGCAAAGAAAGAAACACAGTTCAGACCCTGAATCCGACGGTTTTCCTTCGGATTACTCCAGTTCCGCGTCTGACGAAAAAGCACAGAAAGACACCTTCTCCCGTTTGAAGGCAGCTTTCACGTGGAAGAACTTGCGCCAATCCACCTTCTTTTCCATTCCGACGCTCATTCTTCTGCTCCCAACCATTTTCCTTTTCTTCTATTTCCTCATCGTCTATGGCACCGACGATATGCGTGCCAACCACCAGGCTTCTGTAGGACTTTTCGTATTCATCTTCCTCCTCATCACGGTACCGAAGATGCTTTTCACCATCGCTGATTGTATCGGTATTGCCATTGCTCGCTGGAAGCCATCTGTTCGTCGTTATCTTCGCATCTTTGCCATGACACTCTCCCTTTGCGCCATCATCATCCTTTGTTATGGTTTTTTCAAAGGGCGCAGCCGTTTTATGGTGCACCAGCAAGTGTTCTATTTCAGCAATCTTCCAGAAGAATTCGACGGATACCGCATCGCTCTCTTTTCGGACATCCACCTCGGCACGTTCAACGATGGACACGAAAAGGACGTTGAAACCATCGTCAACCTCATCAACAACCAGCAGTGCGATGTGATTCTCTTTGCAGGCGACCTCGTGAATTACGAAACAAAAGAAGCCTTGCCTTATGAATCCACTCTTGGCACACTCAAGGCACACGACGGCGTCTATGCCATCCTTGGCAACCACGACTACAGCAACTACATCCGTCAACCCGAGGCAGAGAGGAACCGTGATTTGAAGGCTTTGCACCAATTGGAATCCAAGCTCAATTGGAAGATTCTCATGAATGCCAACCATGTGATTCGTCGAGGCAATGACTCCATCGCTATCATCGGTTCTGAAAACCAAGGTCTTCCTCCTTGGCCTGCACGTGGCGACCTCAAAGCCGCTTCAAAAGGTCTGCAAGACGTTTACTCCACCGATTCCACCTTGGCTCACACCTTCTCTGTTCTCCTCACTCACGACCCTACTCACTGGCGCCGCAATGTGTTGCCAGAAACCAATATCGACCTCACACTCTCAGGTCACACCCATGGTGGTCAATTCAAAATATTTGGTTGGTCACCCGTTGCACATCGTTACTCTGAATGGTCGGGAGCCTATTCCGAAGGTTCACAAATCATCTGTGTGTCCGACGGCATCGGCACCATCTTCTTCCCTTTCCGCTTCGGAGCTTGGCCCGAAGTCAATGTCATTACACTTCGAAAAAATTAGAAAGCCCTTTGGAATATGATGAAAATACTCTATAAACTCTATAGCTTTCTCATTGCACTCCCACTTTTCCTTGTGGTTACCATCATCGTAGCTATTTGTGTCACCATTGCTGCTTTCTGCGGCGACTCAGTTTATATTGGCTACTACCTCCCCAAGTGGTGGTCACGCTTCACGCTCTGGGTGTTCCTCATCCCCGTCAAGACGGAAGGCAAAGAGCTCATCGATGCAAAACAATCTTATGTATTCCTTGCCAATCACCAAGGCTATTTCGACATCTTCCTCATCTATGGCTATCTGGGGCACAACTTCAAGTGGATGATGAAGGAATATCTGCGCAAGATTCCATTCGTTGGACTGGCTTGCGCAAAGTCGGGTCACATCTACGTGGGCGACAGTCGCGCCTCCATGCAGAAAACCGTTGTTCAGGCACAAGAGACACTGCGAGAAGGCATGTCGATGGTCATTTTCCCTGAAGGCACTCGCACCCACGACGGCAAAATGGGCGGATTCAAGAAAGGTGCTTTCACCCTTGCCAACGAAATCGGACTTCCCATCGTTCCTCTCACCATCAATGGTTCATTCGACATTTTCAGTCGCAATGCCTACTCCGTCACTCGCCATCCCATCAGTCTCACGGTTCATCGCCCCATCACCGCTGAAGACCGCGAAGGCAAACCCACTCGCATCCTCATGCAGGAGGTGTTCGATGTTATTCATAGCGATTTAGAAGAAAAATACAAATAAAAACAAACCGCAGTTTCCTCAAAACCTCTTCTCGGGGAGGTTTTTGAGGGAACCTCATTTTTCACCTTTAACTTTTAACTTTTATGTTTTCCCTCATCACTCTCCCATTCGCACCTGATGCACTCCAGCCAGTCATCAGTGCCGACACCATTGCTCTCCACCACGGAAAGCACTTACAGACATACGTGAACAACCTCAATGCCGCTCTGCCTGGTAGTGGATTCGAAGAGCTTCCTCTCGAAGAAATCGTGAAGAAGTCCTCTGGTGGCATCTTCAACAATGCAGGACAAATCCTCAACCACAACCTCTACTTCCAGGCTCTCCGTGCTCCACAAGCTGACAATCGTCCAACAGGAAAGATTGCCGCTGCCATTGAAGCACAATTCGGTAGTTTCGAAGCTTTCCAAAAGGAATTCACACAGAAAGGCACCACCCTCTTCGGTTCGGGATGGGTTTGGCTTTCAGCCGATGCAGATGGCAAACTCGTCATCACTCAGGAGCCAAATGCACAGAACCCTGTCACTCGCGGACTCCGACCATTGCTCACCTTCGACGTTTGGGAGCACGCTTACTATGTGGATTATCAGAACCGTCGTGCCGACCATCTCGCTGCCCTCTGGCAACTCATCAACTGGGAAGTCATCAACCAGCGTTACGAATAATCCTCTTTTTAATGTCCAAAAAAGAATCATCCCCTGCATCTCGGACGGCCAAGATACAGGGGATGATTCTTTATTTCGTACCAAACCGCATCAGAAGAAACTATTCACAGTGCCGATGATGCAACCGAGGAGGGCACCGAGCCAGACGATGGCATTGAGTTCCTTTTTCATCACATCGAGGATAATTTTCTCGGTCTCCATCATATCCATCTCGTTGATGCGGTCGCGGATAATCTTGCTGATGTCGAGCGTGGAGAGAATCTTAGGAAGGTGGGTCGTGATGATGGTGGTGTAGCCTTCCAAAAGTATGTGGCGAAGCTGAACGATTTGTTCGTCGTGGTCTTTCAGCAAATCGGAAACAGGCGTATCGAGCAAATGGTTGGATTCTTGAGCGACGAAATTCGAGATGATTTCCTCAGAATTATTGGCGATAATCTGATTGATGTGCTTTTCCAACTGATGCTCGGCAGGACCTTCCAAGAACGAAAGAAACTTATCCGCACCCAAGAAACCCATCACACCGCTACTCATTTTCATCATCACGTGCTCTATCACGGCATGAGCCATCACGCTACCCAATTCGGAATCGGACAAGCGCGTGTGCAACTGCAATGCCAGCTCTGTGCTCGTGTCAGCCTGAATGGCATCGATGTCGGATGCAGGCAGATAATGCGCCAAGAACTCGCGCAGCGTTTCCTTGTTCTTCTTTTGGGTCGAGATGAACGTGTCGTAACTCTCACCAATCTTTCCGAGCATTTCCTCCGAAAGCAAGTTCTTCGCCAGCACTTCCTTGTTCATCAGGTTCTCACTGATGGAGTCGCCCACAGCCTCGGCAATGCGGAAACGCTCCTTAGGGATGATGCCTGGCGTGAAAGGAATACGCTTGCCAAAGATGTGTTTAGGCTGATGAGGTCGGAACATCATGCGGATAGCCAAATAGTTGGTGATGTAACCAATGATGCCACCCATGAGTGGGCCCAACAAATAGGATAATTCGATTTGCATAGGATAAAAAAACAATGAAGAATGAAGAATTAAGAATGAAGAATGTATTTTACACTACTAATGGAGTGAGTAACTTTCATTCTTCATTCTTAATTCTTCATTCCTCATTATCATCGTTTAGTTCTTCAGTGAATAAGTGATGTGGGAAACCACACGGATATTCTTGATGTAAGGAGTGCTTTCGTCACGATCCACAATTTCGAACGAGCCTTGGTCGGCAGCTACAATCTTGTCAAGCTTGCTATTGCTGTTCTTGGCAAACTGTTCAGCGGTCTTTTGAGCATTCTCAATAGCCTCTGCCACCATTTCTGGCTTCATCTTCTTGAAGTCGGTGTATTCGTATGTGATTTTCGAACGGTTGTCCCAGTCGTTACCGTAATCGATGGCAATGTCCTGAGCCACGAGTTCGCCCTGACGGGAAATCAAGTCACGCACCTTCTTCACATTCTTCGAAACCACTGTCAGACTGGAAGTGATGGTGTAGCGATACTTCACATCCTGCTGATAAGCACCAGCCGTCTTGTAGTCGTTCACGATTGGAGGATTCACAGAGATTTCACTCATCGAAATACCGTTGTCGGTCAAGAACTTCTTCACAACCTTCGTTTTTGCATCGATAGTAGCATAAAGCGACTGTATCTCGTTGCCCGTCTCCTTCAGAGTGATAGGCCACGTCACCTTATTGGCTTCCACTTCACGCTCTGACAATCCCTTCACTTCCACATTGCGTCCTTTGTTCACAAAGTTGTCAATGCCTGCCTTCAGGCAAAATCCCATGATGACAAAACCTAATGCCAAGATGGATGCCGAAATAATACTACTTTTCTTTTCCATAACCTTCAATTTAAATTAAGAATTAAGAATGAAGAATGAAGAATGTATTTTAGTTATGTAATTCTCATTCTTCATTCGGAGCGTAGCGACCATTCTTCATTCTTCATTTATGATTAACTCATAGTTTTCACCACATCCATGATTTTCTTGCCAATCTCGTCGGCAGCCTCTTCGGTGCTTGCCTCGCTATACACGCGGATGATTGGCTCAGTGTTCGACTTGCGAAGGTGAACCCACTTTTCAGGGAAGTCGAGCTTCACACCGTCGATGTCGTTCACAGTCACGTCCTTCTCTTGTCCGTAGAGCTCCTTCACCTTGGCAAGGATAGCATCCACGTCAGTCGATGGTTCGAGGTCGATGCGGTTCTTAGCGATGCAATAGTTAGGATAAGTGGCACGGAGTTCGCTCACGCTCTTCTTTTCATGAGCCAAATGGCTGAGGAAGAGGGCGATACCCACCAAGGCATCACGTCCGTAGTGAGCCTCAGGATAAATCACACCACCATTGCCTTCACCACCAATCACTGCACCTGTTTCCTTCATCTTCGTCACCACATTCACCTCACCCACAGCTGCAGCATTGTACTGAGCACCATACTTCTGAGTCACATCGCGAAGTGCACGAGTAGAACTGAGGTTGCTCACGGTATTGCCTGGCGTATGCTTCAAGATATAGTCAGAAACCGTGACGAGCGTATATTCCTCGCCATACATCTTTCCGTCTTCCTGAATGAAAGCAAGACGGTCAACATCTGGGTCAACCACGAAACCGACGTCGTGCCCACCCTTCGCCATGAGAGCCATGATGTCGGAGAGGTTCTTCTCGAGTGGTTCAGGATTGTGCTGGAAGTCGCCCGTAGGGTCATCGTAAAGCGGAGTCACCTGCTCCACACCGAGTGCCTTGAACAACTCAGGCAGGATGATGCCACCCACGGAGTTGATGGAGTCGAATGCCACACGGAAGTGAGCTGCCTTGATAGCCTCCACATCCACGAGCTTCAGTCCGAGCACCATGTCGATATGCTTCTGATTGTATGTGTTGTCTTCAAAGTACTTGCCAAGATGGTCCACATCAGCAAAATCAAAGTCCTCAGCTTCAGCAATGCGAAGCACTTCGTTTCCCTCTGCAGCATTGAGGAATTCGCCCTTCTCATTGAGCAACTTCAGTGCATTCCAATGACGAGGGTTATGACTTGCAGTAATGATGATACCACCACAAGCACCTTCCATCGTAACTGCGATTTCAGTGGTAGGAGTGGAAGCCAAACCGATATTGACGACATCAAAACCCATGCCCATCAATGTGCCGCAAACCACGTTTTTCACCATTTCGCCAGAGATGCGAGCGTCACGGCCCACTACAATCTTGTTGGTGTCAATCTTTGTCGTGCGACGAATGAGTGTTGCGTATGCAGAAGTAAACTTCACAATGTCAAGCGGATTAAGGCCTTCACCAGCGCGACCGCCGATGGTTCCGCGAATACCAGAAATAGATTTGATTAAGCTCATATTTTGATTTAATTATTTTTGCATTTAAATCTCTACGGAGTTTAGGAGTAAAGGAGTTATTTTTCATTCTACTCCCCTCGCCCTTTGGAGAGGGGTTGGGGGTGAGGCCTTTCACTTTTCACCTTTCACTTTTCACTTAAATATCATCCTCCGTCACTTGGTCCAATTTCAGCTTGTCGCTATCGTCACGCTTCTCGTAATACTGCTTGCGCAAAGGATTTCCAAATGCTTCATCATACTTCGCACGATTGCGGAACACATCGATTGCCGTATAGACAGCCTGACGGAACGATGCCTCATT
>OMTC01000129.1 GCA_900313845.1 uncultured Prevotellaceae bacterium | reverse complement strand
CATCTTTAATTCACGGCTTTTCATCTTTGAATTCATGTCTTTTCATCTTTGTGTGCCTCTCTACCATAGTTAGGGTGTGTTTACGAGGTGCACCCCACCTCACCTCACCCCTCCCTTTCATTCATCTCTCCTTGCACTCTCACACCCACGCAATAGGGGATTCACTTCATTTTTATTGGGGACTGACTCTTGCGCTATTGGGGACTGACTTCATTTTTATTGGGGATGCACTCCTTCGCTATTGGGGACAGACTTCTGCCCTATAGTGTACGAACTTATGTTGTGCCCCAAAGGAGGTCTATTTTGTTTTCAGTTGAAGGGAATTATTGGTAAAAATTTGGCAGAGTGATGGAAAAGCTGTAATTTTGCAGCTTGAATTTTTGAAAATCGAAGAAAGATAACAATCAATCAATGGAATTAGCATCGAAATACAATCCCGCCGAAGTGGAAGGGAAATGGTATCAGTTTTGGGAGGATAACAAGCTGTTTGCGTCGAAACCTGACGCGCGCGAACCTTATACTATAGTGATTCCACCACCAAACGTGACTGGCGTGCTCCACATGGGACACATGCTCAACGAGACGATTCAGGACATCCTGATTCGTAAGGCACGTATGGATGGCAAGAACGCTTGTTGGGTACCTGGCACTGACCATGCTTCTATCGCTACGGAGGCAAAGGTGGTGGGAAGACTGGCTGAGCGGGGCGTGAAGAAGACTGACCTCACTCGCGAGGAGTTCTTGAAGCATGCATGGGACTGGACTCATGAGCACGGTGGCATCATCTTGAAGCAGTTGAGAAGACTGGGTGCTTCATGCGATTGGGACCGCACTTCGTTCACGATGGACGAGGAGCGCTCGAAGTCGGTCATCAAGGTGTTTGTTGACCTCTACCGCAAGGGATTGATTTATCGCGGTGTGCGCATGGTGAACTGGGACCCTAAGGCTCAGACTGCGCTCAGCGACGAGGAGGTGATTTACAAGGAGGAGCATTCGAAGCTGTATTATCTGAAATATCGTCTTGCTGAAGGCGAAGAGGTGACTCCTACGGGTGCTGAAGGTGAGGTGATTCACAAGGATGAGAAAGGTTATTATGCTGTTGTGGCTACCACTCGTCCTGAGACCATCATGGGTGATACTGCCATGTGTATCAACCCTAACGATGCGAAGAACAGATGGTTGAGCGGCAAGAAGGTGGTGGTGCCACTGGTGAACCGCACAATTCCTGTGATTGAGGACGACTATGTGGATGTTGAGTTCGGAACGGGTTGCTTGAAGGTGACTCCTGCTCACGATGTGAACGACTATATGTTGGGTGACAAGCACCAGTTGGAGACCATCGATATCTTCAACGATGATGGCACGCTGAGCGAGGCTGCTGGTCTGTATGTCGGCATGGACCGCTTTGATGTGCGTGTTCAGATTGAGAAGGACTTGGAGGCTGCTGGACTGATGGAGAAGGTGGAGCCTTACACGAACAAGGTGGGTTGCTCGGAGCGCACGGGTGTGGCTATCGAGCCAAAGCTTTCGATGCAGTGGTTCTTGAGCATGCAGCACTTTGCTGACCTTGCTTTGCCTCCTGTGATGAACGACGAAATCAAGTTCTATCCAACGAAATACAAGGTGACGTACAAGAACTGGTTGGAGAACATCAAGGATTGGTGTATCAGCCGCCAGTTGTGGTGGGGTCACAGAATCCCTGCATGGTATCTGCCTAAGGGTGGCTTCGTGGTGGCTGAGAATGCTGAGGAAGCGCTCGCACTTGCCAAGCAGCAGAGTGGGGACGAGAGCCTCACGGTGGCTGACTTGCATCAGGACGAGGATGCGCTCGACACTTGGTTCTCGAGCTGGCTGTGGCCTATCAGCTTGTTCAAGGGCATCAACGAACCAGGTAACGAGGAAATCAAGTACTACTACCCAACGAGTGTGCTCGTGACGGGTCCAGATATTATCTTCTTCTGGGTGGCTCGCATGATTATGGCTGGCTATGAATACATGGGTGATATGCCTTTCAAGAGTGTCTATTTCACGGGTATTGTGCGCGACAAGTTGGGCAGAAAGATGTCGAAGAGTCTGGGTAATTCGCCTGACCCTCTGATGCTGATTGACCAATACGGTGCCGACGGTGTGCGTATGGGTATGTTGCTCAGTGCTCCTGCTGGAAATGACATTCTGTTCGACGAGAAGTTGTGCCAGAATGGTATGGCTTTCTGCAACAAGATTTGGAATGCTTTCCGACTGATTCAGGGTTGGGAGACTGCCGAGATAGAACAGCCAGAGAGTTCGAAGAAGGCAATTGAATGGTTTGATGCTCAGGTGAAGGCTTCGTGCGCTGAGATTGAGGACTTGTATGCGAAATATCGTTTGAGCGAGGCTTTGATGGCTGCTTTCAAGTTGTTCACGGATGAGTTCTCGGGTTGGTACTTGGAGATGATTAAGCCTGCTTATCTGAAACCTATCGACAAGAAGACTTATCAGGAGACGCTGCGCTTCTTCGACATTCTGATGAAGGTGATTCATCCGTTCATGCCTTTCATCACTGAAGAGATTTGGCAGCATGTGAATGAGGAGCGTGAAGCGTTGAGCGTGGAGCGTGAAGCGTTGAGCGTGGAGCGTGAAGCGAGGGGCGTGAAGAGTATTATGACGGAAAGTCTGAAACTGGATGCTCCAAGCGAGGCTGAGAAGAAGCTGCTGGCTGATGCTGAGGTGATGAAGCAGATTGTGGCTGGTGTGCGTGCTGTGAGAAATCAGAAGAATATCGCTCCAAAGGAACAGATGGAACTGGAAATCGTGGGCAAAAACCCTGTGGAGGCATTCACTGACTTGATTGTGAAGATGGCAAATCTGAGCGATGTGAAGGTGGTGGAAGCCAAGGGCGACGGTTCTTCTTCTTTCATGGTGGGCACCACGGAATTTGCTGTGCCACTGGGCAATCTGATTGACACGGAGGCTGAAATTCAGAAGATGGAGGCTGAACTGAAGCACTTGGAGGGTTTCCTCATGGGTGTGAAAAAGAAGCTTTCGAACGAGCGATTTGTGGCGAATGCACCTGCTCAGGTTGTGGAACTGGAGCGCAAGAAGCAAAGTGACGCTGAAACGAAAATCGCTGCGCTGAAAGAAAATATTCAGAAGTTGAAATAAGGCCCCCGACCTCCCTGAGGGAGGGGATAGTGAGGAGTGAGTAGTGAGGAGTGAGAAGTGAATGCCATCCGGATGGAATAACTCCTCACTCCTCACTGCTCATTACTCACTGAATAATGATGGAATAACTCCTCACTTCTCACTGCTCATTACTCACTAATAATAATCTCAAGTTATTGTTTAATCATTACTAAGCACATTTTCCTATTTTTTGGGATTTTTTAATAATGAAAAAAGGTGTGCGAAAACACAGAGCGTTTTTGAATTCTTTTTTTGTTAATTTTCTTTTATAACTTGAAAAAAATCAGTACCTTTGCAGCGAATTTAAGGTAGAAGAGATTATTTATCCTATTTTGAATATAGACAGAGTGGCAACTTATTGAGTTGCTTTGTACTTTATTCTTAATTCTGTATTCGCATCAATATGCCAAAGAAATTACTTTCACCCGATTACATATTTGAGTCTTCTTGGGAGGTATGTAATAAGGTAGGCGGTATATATACTGTTTTATCTACTCGTGCCAAGACATTGCAGGACATGATGCCTGACCGAGTAATGTTTATTGGCCCTGACTTTTGGGCTGATGAGGTTAATCCACTATTCAAGGAAAGCAAGACATTGTTGGCTGCTTGGAGAAAAGCTGCTGCGTTGGATGGCTTGAACATTCGTGTGGGTCGCTGGAAGATTCCTGGCGAGCCTATTGCTATTTTGGTGGATTTCATTCCTTTCTTTCAGGAGAAGAACTCAATTTACGCTTGGGCTTGGGAGTATTATCAGGTGGATTCACTGCATGCATACGGTGACTACGACGAGGCAAGCATGTTCTCGTGGGCTGCCGGCAAGGTGGTGGAGAGCTACTACAATTTCTTTGGTTTGACGAAGAAGGACAATGTGATTTATCAGGCTCACGAATGGATGACCTGTCTGGGTGCATTGTATGTGCAGCAGGCTTGTCCTTCCATTGGTACTATCTTTACGACCCATGCAACGAGCATAGGACGTTCTATAGCAGGAAACAACAAACCGCTCTATGATTGTCTGAAGAGCTATAATGGCGACCAGATGGCATCGGAGCTGAATATGCAGTCGAAGCATTCCATTGAGAAGCAAACGGCAGCTCATGTGGATTGTTTCACTACTGTGAGCGACATCACAAATGCTGAGTGTGAGCAGTTGCTGGAGCATGAAGCGGATGTGGTGTTGATGAATGGTTTTGAGGACGACTTCGTACCAAAAGCTGGTAAGCCTTTCGATGCGGCAAGGAAGAAGTCGAGGAAACTGATGCTCAATGTTGCCAACACGCTGATGGGAACGAATCTGAAGGATGACACACTCATCGTGAGCATCGGTGGACGCTATGAGTTTAAGAACAAGGGAATCGACATGTTTGTGGATGCGATGAATCGCTTACGCAATGATTCCCGTCTGGACAAGGACATACTGGCATTTATCTTGGTGCCTGCATGGGTGAAGGAGGCACGTCCTGACTTGCAGCGCAAGTTGGCTGCGAAGGAAAAGGACAATCTGCCTTGTGGAGATCCTCGCATCACTCACAATCTGAACAACCAGGAGCAGGACCACGTGCTGGGACAGATGAACTGGTTGGGCTTGCAGAACCGTTTGGAAGACAAGGTGAAGGTGATTTTCGTGCCTTGCTACTTGGATGGAAAGGATGGCATCTTCAACATTGGCTACTACGACCTTTTGGTGGGTATGGACCTTTGTATTTATCCTTCCTATTATGAGCCTTGGGGCTATACTCCGTTGGAGAGTGTGGCTTTCCATGTGCCTTGCATCACAACGGACTTGGCAGGTTTCGGTCTTTGGGCAAACAAGGTGAAAGGTGGGCAGAGTGTGCTGCTTGATGGTGTTCATACAGTGCATCGTTCGGACTACAATTTTGAACAGGCAGCCAGTGAAATCTGTGATGCTGTTGTGAATTTCACACAGATTGACAATACGGCTGTGGAACAGACTCGCAAGAATGCTGCTGCATTGGCTGAGAAAGCACTGTGGAAGCATTTCATCACTTATTATCAACAAGCTTACGACATTGCCCTGAGAAAGGCAAAGGGAAGAAAATAAAGGAAAAACTATAAAAAACTAACATAATAGGTTTTATATGAAAATTAAGGCAAGTAATGTTAATACTCCTAACTGGAGAGATATTAGCGTGAGAAGTTACATTCCAGAGGCACTTCAACCACTGGACGAAATTGCACACAACATGTGGTGGTCGTGGAACAATGATGCGGCTCACCTCTATCAAGACCTCGATCCAGATCTTTGGAAGAAGGTTCAGCAGAACCCAGTTCTTTTCCTCCAGAGAATGAACTACGAAAAATTGGAAGAACTCGCTAAGGATGCTGCTGTCATCAAGCGTGTGAACAAGCTTTATAAGGAATTCCGTGAATACATGGATGTTGAGCCTGATAAGACTCGTCCATCTGTGGCATACCTCTGCATGGAGTATGGTATGAGCCATGTACTGAAGATTTATTCAGGTGGTCTTGGTATCCTTGCAGGTGACTACGTGAAAGAGGCTTCCGACTCGAATGTTGACATGGTGGCAGTGGGTTTCTTGTATCGTTTCGGTTACTTCACTCAGACTCTGTCGATGGATGGTCAGCAGGTGGCTAAGTATGAGGCTCAGAACTTTGGAGAGCTTCCAATCGAGCGCCAGTTGGATGAAAACGGCACACCATTGGTTGTTGACGTTCCTTATAATAATTATACTGTTCACGCTTACGTTTGGCGTGTGAATGTAGGTCGTGTGAAGCTCTATTTGCTTGACACAGACAACGAAATGAACAGCGAATACGACCGTTCCATCACTCACTCTCTCTATGGTGGCGACTGGGAAAACCGTATCAAGCAGGAGATTTTGCTGGGTATCGGTG
>OMTC01000038.1 GCA_900313845.1 uncultured Prevotellaceae bacterium | reverse complement strand
TTCACTTCTCACTTTTCACTTCTCACTCTTCACACATCCCTTCCTGGTTTCAGTTCCTGTGCATCGTCCCACGCCAAAATACTATTAACCAGCGTAGCGGCGATATTGCTGCCTCCCTTTCTGCCCTCGATGATTAGTTTAGGGACATGCAAAAAACTCTTCACCATATATTTCGACTCGCACACATGCACAAAACCCACAGGAGCAGCCACGATGCCCACAGGATGTGCCTTTCCCTTGCGCATCAAGTCGCACAACTCCATCAATGCTGTTGGAGCATTGCCAAAAACAAATAACGCGTCGGGATGCTCTTCGACAGCCAAACGAATACCCGCCTGCGAACGGGTGATATTCTGAGAGGCAGCCATATCCGCAACCCTTTCATCTTGCAGATAACATTTCACTTCAATGCCGTAGCGCTGACAAGCCACTTTACGAATACCACTTGCTGCCATCGTCACGTCCGTAATGATACAACTCACCCTTCCATCCTTCATCGCCTCGAATATCTTAGGGACAGCATTCTCATCCGAATAAAGCAAGTTTTCCATTTCGAAATCAGCCGTTGTATGGATGGCATGAATCATCGGCCATAGTTTCCATAGCGGCACCTCTAGATTCGACAATTCACTTCGAATCCTTCGAAAACTCTCCATCATGATGGACTGACCAGGCCCCCTCCCAGTCTCCCCGAGGGGGAGGGAAGAACGTGAAGCGTGAAGCGTGGAGTGTGAAGCGTTGCCATCCGGATGGCTTTTCTCCTCCCCTCGGGGAGGCTGGGAGGGGGCTTGGGCTCTTTTATATCCTCTCGGCGTCACCATTTTCCCATGCCACTCATAGCTTTGGGAATTACCTATCAGCACCACAGTAAACATATCCACATCTTCTGGGTCGAAATCCTTCAGTGTAGTGACACAGACCTTTTCCTCTTCCCTACCCGCTTGATGCACATAACCCACGGGCGTATTCCCATCTCGCCACTGCAAGAAGATTTCCTTCAATCTATATAATTGCCAATAGCGTCCATTGCTCTTGGGATTATAAATGGCAGTCACGAAATCCGCCTCTGCCGCTGCATGGATTCGTCGCTCAATCTTTTCCCACGGAGTCATCAAGTCTGAGAGCGAAATGACACAAAAGTCGTGCCCCACGGGAGCACCCAACAGAGAAGCTGCCTTTTGGAACGCGCTAATGCCAGGAAGCACCTCAATGTCTATATCCGAATCCCTCTCACTTGCCATCTCACAGATGAGGGGAGCCATGCCATAGATGCCAGCGTCGCCACTACTCATCACCACCACAGTCTTGCCCTGCTCAGCCAAATCAAATGCCTGTTGAGCACGCTCCCGTTCCTTCTTCATTCCCGTGTCAACACATTGGCATTCAGGAGAGACATACGCCTGAACGAACTGGAAATAATAGTGGTATCCCACCACCACATCTGCCACACCCAAAGCCGACACCACAGCAGGTGTAATGTCGTCCTTGCTCCCAGGACCAATGCCCACAACAATGATTTTTCCCTTCATCATTTTGATATTTCTAATTAGGTAGCAAATTTACAAAAAACTACTGAAAAGTCCATCATCCCAAGCGAAAATATAAGCATCCATATCGTCGAGGGACAAACACTTTTTTCGATAGAGGATTCAATGCGCTGCGACAGGAGAAACTTCGATTCGCAACTTTGGATTGAAAAGAGCAAAATAACGCTTCGACAACCAAAACGAGCCTGCGTTTTGAGTAAAACGAGCCTGCGTTTTGGGTAGAACGAGCCTGCGTTCTGTCATTTAGTCCCCAATAGCGAAAGAGTGAATCCCCAATGGCGAGGAAGTCAAACCCCAATAACGTAAGAGTGAATCCCCAATAAAGTCATTGAGATGCCCCAAAGGAACAAGCAACTTATCACAATGGAATCAACAAAACATGGCAGAGCACATCGAACGCTTTCGAGGCCCTGCCACTCACTTTAATTGAAATTCATTTTGATAAGTATGTTGTTACCCTAAAAAAGAATTGGATAATATGTTTCTGTAGGATTATTCTGGATTCTTGGAATGATAATAATCGAGCGCTTCACCCTTGATGGCATCCTTGGTGTGGTTCATCCAAATCTGACGAAGCGTAGGGAGTTCAAGCAATCCCTTCACAATCTGTGTGTCGTCGTTGGAGGTGTAACCCAGATGCGAGAAGAATTTCTTCCAAGAGGTGTCTTCCACTTCTCCTTCGTCGTTGGTCTCATAGTCGCCGTTCCATGCATCATCATCGCCTGCCATGTCGTTGTGAGCGTGGTCTCCAGCAATTGACATGAGTGGATGGCAATACACTTTTCCGCTCTTGTTGCCATCTTCCTGCATACGAGCGAAAACGTCGGTCTTGAAGTTGTCTGCCATGTCAACCGTACCTACGTAGTAGTGAGGATTGATTTCCTGCAGAGCCTCTTCGAGCTGGGTGTAACGCACATTTGCCTTGTAGGTGTCGTAGGAGTCAGGGTTACCATGTCCCATGAAAGCCACGAGATCATTCTTTGCATAGTTGGCATAGAGTGCATCGAGTGCCTGTGCCACAGCAAGGACATCTTGGTCGGCATCCTGAAGGAGTGGCACACCGAGCTTAAGAACCACTTTCGAAAGGTAAGCATCGTCGATGTCGCCATCGGAGTTGTTGGCAAAGTCCTTGATGTAGTTGATGACACGAGTGTATTCCTCACCAGGAATGACCTGAAGGGACTGTACAACGATTTCATTGTACTTCACTTTGGAGAATGCCTTGAGCCAGTAGTTAGGTGAATAGAAATGGCGTGGAGCTACATTCTCGCCTGCTGCTGCACGGTTGATGCAAATAGCGGAAGAGAAGGAAAGAAAAACGTCGTAGCCAGGGAATGCATCCTTATATGCCTTGACGGTAGCATCGAAAGCATCGTAAGCCTGCTGCCAAGTGGAACCAAATGCCACGAGGAGGATTACCTTGCTGTTCTGCTTGCCCTTGGAAACTGCATCGTTAACTGCATTCTGATAACGAACCACATTGCTTGGTTCATCATCGTCGCTGCTACATGCTGTGAAGCTGACTGTAGCTAAGATTGCCATCATGGCAATCATCAAAAATTTAATTTTCTTCATCGTTTGATTGTTTTAGTTGATGTATGAATTGAGAGTTGATTTTCTTTCCTTGCGAGAAGCGGATGGTGAAAGATGCATAGAGCGTGGTGCCTGGTGTTGTGGTACCCAGATGCAGTCCGTGGTCTGTGCGATCCACGTAATTGAAGATATTATCCACTCCTGCCTCGATGAGATATTTCAGGTTTTTCTTACCTGCTAACTCGTGGGTAGTATTGAGTCTCCAAATCTGGTATCCCTTTCCGTTTCCATTGAGTTGATAGTAACGCTTGGTGGACATCTTCCCATAGATGCCAACTCCCAGATGATAGATGGGACTGAATGAATGGTTCCATGTGGCAAAAACATTTGCCTTGTGGTGCGCCATACCGTCTATCACCACTTGCTTCATCCGCTCATGATGGGTGTCGTAGATATTGGCATCGGTGTCGAGATAACTGTAATTCAGTCCGAAAGTGAATTCACGCATGGTGTAGCGTGCCGACACATCTACACCGTATGTCTTGGCATCTTCGAGGTTCTTATACTGGCGCGTCTTGATGGGTTGATACTGAATGTAAAGGTCCTCGGGTGCCTGATAGTTGGGGATAGTAACGAGGGCAATCATATCTTTCACCCGATTGAAGTAACCCGTGAGTGTGAGGGATAATCCGTGGTGCGTATATTCGATTCCCGCACTGTAGTAATTGCTGAGCTGCGGTGTGAGGTCCATGTTTCCAAGATAGAGGTAAGTTCCGCTCATTTGGCGCACATAGCGGTAATAGAGTTCCTTTGGAGTAGGTGTCTTGAAACCCTGGCTCCATGTACCTCTCAGCCTCCATGCCTCTCCCAATCGGTACATGGCAGAGAGCTTGGGAGTGAGACGGAAACCGAATTGCTCATTGCGATTGAGGCGCAAACCCGCTGTCACATTCAGATTCTTCACACCGCTCCACTCATCCTGCACATAGAGCGCTTCGGTGTTATCGCTTGCTTTTCCTCCATCCACACGAAGCGGAGCTTTCAACCAGTCGTAGCGCCATTCGAATCCTGCACTGAGTCGCTGCTCGTATGGCAAAACGAACACTCCCTTGAGCTGAGCCATTCCTCGGCGTTGGTCGCTTTGCAACTGTTCCTGGTCGGGGAAATATGGGAAATAATTGGTGAAATGTCCGTTGATATTGCCATCCGTCAGCGTGGTATCTGTGAAATGGTAATAGTAGGCATGTCGGTTCCAATCTACATCGAATGTGACGACATCCGTCTTGTTGAGTTTCCACTTTCCACCCATCGAAGCCGATGAATTCTGATAAACGAAATCGTAGGTAGTGACATCGGTGGAAGGATACTTTCCGCTTGGACGATAAATACGCTTTCTGTAGTGACTTCCTTCGGCATAGAACTCAAGATTCTGACTTGGAGTGAATGTCAAACGCTCTGCAATTTGCCAATTGGTATATCGATTCACTGTCTTATTTCGAGAGTCGGTAATGAGAAACTCCGTGAGAGCAGGTGCCTCACGGCTGGTGTTCTGCCAACCATCGGTGTGTTGGAGTTGGAAATTGGTGTAGCTGTTCCATTTGCCAAAGTTAAGTCCGATGCCATTGTGTTGACGCATATCGCCGTAACTACCCACTCGAGTCTTGTTTTCGAGCATGACACCTTCTTGCTGATGCTTCTTCGTGATGATATTCACCACTCCTGCAATGGCATCGCTACCATAAAGTGCAGAAGATGCACCCTTCACGATTTCAATCTTCTCGATGTTGTTTGGGTCAATCAGTCCTAAGTCGTTTTCTCCACCCACATCACCATGAATGCGCTTGCCATCGATGAGCACGAGGATATAGCTATTTCCCAATCCGTTCATTTGCATCTGGCTACCCATATCGCCCTCATTGAAATCGAAGGAAGCTGTCAGCATTCCCAACATATCCTCCACGCTCTTTCCAGAGAAATTCTTCAGTGCTTTCCCACTAATCACTTCGGTCTGCACCGGTGCATTTTTCAGAAGGTGCTCCGTACCAGTTCCTGTCACCACCACTTCATCGAGATGCAAGCTTTTTGTATCAGAATCCTTTTGAGTTTGAGCAAAAGCCATCGAGCTGTATGCAAGCATTGCACACAACATGAAGTGTGGAGCGTGAAGCGTGAAGTGTGGAGCGTGAAGCGATTTCATCCGGATGGCATTTTTAATTTTTAAACAACAGCTTCAGACTGACATATACAGTTCGCCCAGGATTGAGCGTTGCATAGTTGCTATTGTAAGGCCTATCATCCGTCCAATTGAAGATATTCTCCACACCAACTCCAGGCTCGAGGGTGAATTGATTCAACTGAATAGAGTGACGAGTCGTAAGGTCCCACATATTGTAGTGTGGCGCATAGCCATAACTTTCTGAGTATCTGCGACTATAGATGCGTCCATTGAGTGCCACATGGAGTGAATAGATACCCCAGTTCTTTGCCCACTGTGTACCTACTGTCCAAGCATTCTTGATAGTCTTATCGAGCGGTTTTTCCGTTTCTTCGTCCTTAGCATCGAGATAACTAAAACCGCCTCTTACGGAGAATCCATATCCCAAATATGCATTTGCATTTACATTCACTCCCAGCACCTTGGCACGATTGATGTTCTGGCGCTGACGTACGGTCTTGTGTCCATATTCCTGCATAGCTTTCTCTCCAGTGGCAATCGTGGCATAATCAATCATATCACGCACCTTATTGAGGAAAACGTTTCCGGAAACAGAGAACCAACGATAATTATATTCAGCATTGAATCCGAAGAAATTACTCTTTTCCGACTTGAGATTCTTGTTTCCAATCGTCATGCGGTCGGTTGTCTTAGCAATATCTGTAGCATAGATTTCACTGAGCGTTGGAGCCTTATAGCCTGCCGAATAGTTGGCACGGAGATTCAAATCTCCAAATGTGTACATCACAGATGCAGTGGGAGTAGCATAGCTGCCAAACACATTGTGATGCAAATATCTCACACCGACAAGTGCTTTCAATTGAGAAAGAATCTTTACTTCGTCCTGAGCAAAGAAGGCGATGGTGTTATCATTCTCCTTATTTATATTATCAGAAACACTCTTCAAAGCATCGAAAACAAACTCCGTTCCTACACTGAGCTTGTTATACTTGCCCAAATTGAAGATACCCTTCAATGCAGCATTGTGGTATCGAGTACGCTTTCTCAGTACATTCGTGCCAGCCTCAATAGTACCACTCTTCTTGTAATAATCGTAGCTACTATTGAAAATGTCGGTATTGAAATCCGCCGTGAGATAATTTCCGCCTTTCAGCAACCACTTGGCACCTACTCCATATCCATAGTTCTCGTGGTCCACATCGTAAGCATACACGTCGAATGGTCTGTCCGTCTTATTCCGATAATAGTTTCCTTCTGCATAGAAACTCAATCTATCGTTGGCGTCGAAGGTAAGTCGTTCGGTAACCTGATTGGTATGATAACCTGTAGAGGCAATCTTATTCGTTTCAACCAATTCGCCTTTTTGCTCCTCGTAAGGAGAGAGTTGCCAGCAATCCGACGTTTCATATTGATAAGAGGTGTAGCTTCCTATTTTATCCTTCTGCACATCCACATTGATGCTTTCGGAGGCACGCTTTTTGCTCCTTACTTTTGTGTCGCTCTGCACTGAGAGTGTGTTCTTGGCATCATCCGTAATGATATTGATAACACCACCCAAAGCATTCGTTCCATACAGTGTACTCGATGCTCCATTCAGCAACTCGATACGCTTGATGTTATTCACATTGATTCTACGGAAAACATCATCTCCAGCCATTCTTCTTCCGTTCAACAAAAACACGAAGTAATCATCGCTAAGTCCATTGAAATTCAAGAAAGTACCCATTCCATTTGTCATGGTAGTGAAACTTGGAGAAAGTATCTGAAGAGCCTCTTCTATGGTAGTGGCATTGGCATTGGCAATCTCTCTTTGGGTGAGCACTTGGACGGGTACTGGCGAATCCTTCAGCCTATGGTGTGTACCAGTTCCTGTCACTACCACCTGCCCCACATTGAGATTGCTTTCTTTCATCTTCAACAAAAGCCCCTGCTTGTTACCTTCCACTCGCTCCGTACGTGGCTCATAGCTGATGTGGGTTACACTCAACACATGTGCGCCATCTGATAAGCCTGTCAGTTGGAATTCTCCTTTCGAATTAGAAACTGCCTTCTGCATACTTTTATCCACACGTACATACGCACCAACAACTGGACGCTCAGTTTGAGCATCTACAATCCTTCCACTGATAGCAACTTGTGCCAACAAATGTGAAGAAAAGAGCATACATACTATGCTCAGCAACACATTCCTCTTCACTGCAAAAGTGTTAAAACAATTATTAATTCGAACACTCCCGCCGTCCTTAATCCCGAGGAACGCACGAGAATTCTCTTTCACAAATTGGCAGGTTTCCTGACTTTCTCCTGAAGAACGCCTTCCCAATTGAAACTTTTTTCAATCAGTGGCATTGGTTGTTCTTACTAAAAACGGGAGATTACAGTAGCGGGCACTGTTCAGGTTTTTCACCTGATTCCCTTTTATATCTTGAACCGTAGTTCAAAATATCACCAATTGCACTGCAAAGGTATGAATAAAATTTGTATCTTTGCAATATTTCTGCAAAAATCTTTCCTATTTTCATCAAAGTCCCTCAAATGAGTAATTCAGATTCTTTAGCTCGACAAAGCCAATTAGCGTCTCCCTCCTTTGAAACTGGAGCAAAAGAACAAAGCGATAGAAAGATTTCATTTCTGTTGGCTGCTACCAATTCGGGATGTGGTAAAACTACGCTCACAATTGGTATTCTTCGTGCGCTGCAACGAAAAGGGATAGCGGTTCGACCCTTCAAATGCGGTCCCGATTATATCGACACGCAATACCATCGCATGGCATCGGGAGTGGAATCCGTCAATCTCGATGCCCGATTCACTACCGCAGAACACTTGCGTGAAGTGTTTTCACGCTACTCTCGAGATGTCAACGTGGTGGAAGGAGTGATGGGGCTTTTTGATGGATACGACCGTCACCACGGTAGTTCTGCAGAAATTGCCTCCATCCTTGGCATCCCCGTCATTATCATCATCAATGCCCGAAGCATGGCATATAGTGCAGCTGCCATCATCCACGGATTCAAAACCCTTCGCACAGACATTCATATAGCTGGAGTGATATTCAACCAAGTGGGAAGTGAGCGACATGCATCCTTTCTCCGTCAAGCCTGTGAAGATACCCATACCCTTTGCTTGGGGTGCATCCCTCGCATTCCCGAAATGGAAATCCCTTCACGCCACTTAGGTCTCTCCCTCGACAAGGAACAACGCATTGAATCTCTCATCCAGCTTGCTGCTGATGCAGTAGAGAAGCACCTCGATTGGGAACCGATGATGAAGATGGTAGCCCCCTCCCAACCTCCCCGAGGGGAGGAGAAAGCCATCCGGATGGCAACCCTCCCCCTCGGGGGAGCTGGAGGGGGGCTGCACATTTATATCGCTCGTGATTCTGCTTTCAATTTTACCTATCTTGAAAACATCGACCGACTCAAAGCACTCGGTCCCGTTACCTTCTTTTCACCATTAACCGACAAACAGATTCCTCCTTCCACCCACCTTCTCTATCTCCCTGGAGGCTATCCAGAATTCTTTCTTCCTCAGCTCAGTTCCAATCATTCCATACTTGAAAGCATCCGCAACTTCATTGAAAATGGCGGACGTTGTCTGGCAGAATGTGGAGGAATGATGTACCTCTGCGCCAACATTATTGGAATGGACGGAAATACCTACCCTATGGCAAATGTCCTGCATCAAACCGCCACCCTCCAAGGCATGAAACTCCATCTGGGCTATCGGGAATGGAAAGGAACCACCTCCGATGGTACTCCCTACCTCTTCCATGGACATGAATTCCACTATTCCCATATCTTCGAAAAAGAACCACACACCCATCCATCACATCCACCTATTTATATATATAAGAACCTCCGAGCATCCTATATTCATATCTATTGGGGCGACAAGGACCTGCTACAACTATGGCGTTAGTTCCATCCTCGGATGGTATTTTTCATTTTTCACTTCTCGTTTTTCACTTCCCTCCCCTTCGTGGGGAGCTGGAGGGGCTTTCCCTAAATAATCGCTGGGTGTGAGACCTGTGATGCGCTTGAAGAGGCGGGTGAAATGGTGAGGAAAATCGAAACCGAGGAGGCGCGATGTCTCGCTGATGTTGTGCCCCTGCATCAACAGACTCTTGGCTTGATTGATGACATAGTTGTGGATGTAGCCGATTGCTGTGCCACCCGTTGCCTTGTGGACGATGTCGCCGAAATAGCGTGGAGAATATGCCAGCTCCGAAGCACAGAAGCTGACGCTGGGCAAACCGTGCGACAGTTGTCGGTTCTCGCGGAAATACGTTTGGAGCAGATTGTGAAAGCGTTTCAGCAAGTCGTTGGCACCTTTGTCCTCTTCAGATAGTTGGCGCAT
>OMTC01000447.1 GCA_900313845.1 uncultured Prevotellaceae bacterium | reverse complement strand
TTCTATGCCATTGGTTTCATGATTTATGGATTGTCGGAATATGCACGTGCCACGGGTGACCACGAAGCACTGGAGTACGCCATCCAACTCTACGAATGCATCGAAGAACATTCTCTCGACAAGCAATTTAACGGCTACATCGAAGCTTGCACCCGTGAATGGGGAGAGATTGCAGACATGCGCCTTTCGGAATTGGATGCCAACTTCCCAAAATCGCAAAACACGCACCTCCACATCATTGAGCCTTACACGAATCTCTTCCGAGCACTCAAAGAACTGGATGCTATCGAGAATGCTACCAACGACTATGGTTTGAAACCTTACGTGGGACAGTTCACAACAGTGAATATCTCCGTTGACCCCGACATCGTCATCCGTCTTGAAGCATCGCTCCGAAACCTCATCAACATCTTCACCGACAAGATTCTGAACCCTCAGACCCACCATCTCGACCTTTTCTTCGACATGGATTGGAAGCGTGAGGCAGGTGCTTTGGAAAGCTACGGTCACGACATCGAATGTTCGTGGTTGCTCCACGAAGCAGCCCTCGTACTCGGTGACGACATCGTTCTGAAAAAAGTGGAACCGATTGTGCAGATGGTTGCAAAAGCCTCAGAGAAAGGGCTGAACGAAGATGGTTCGATGGTACACGAAGCCAATCTCGACACAGGCTATATCGATACCGACCGTCATTGGTGGGTTCAAGCCGAAAATGTGGTGGGCTGGATAAACATCTACCAGTATTTCGGTGATGAAGATGCCCTCCAGAAAGCCCTCAACGGTTGGCAGTATATCAAGGACAATCTCATCGACCGCGAAGGCGGAGAATGGTGGTGGAGCCGCGACCCTCAGCGTAACATCAACCGCAAGGACGACAAAGCAGGCTTCTGGAAATGCCCATACCACAACAGCCGCATGTGCCTCGAAATCCTCGAGCGCGATTTCTAATTCCCCATAACACCCATTAACCCCATTAATCCCATAAACCCCATCATCCCCATTACCCCCATAAAACAATGAAAAAGCTCACCCTCTTCTTGCTTTCCGCCCTCTGCCTCACGGCGCAAGCAAAAATACATCTCCCCGAAATTCTCAGCGACAACATGGTGCTTCAGCAGCAAACCAGCGTTAATCTTTGGGGAACCACCGACACCAAGAACACCATTACCATCACACCAAGTTGGTCGAATGGAAAGACCTTCGAAGCCAAAGCCGACAAGCAAGGTAAGTGGCTCGTGTCCATCCCTACCCCAATGGCAAGTTTCACCCCTCAAACCATCACCATTTCCGATGGCGAATCCATCACCCTCAGTAGTAACATCCTCATTGGCGAGGTATGGTTCTGCTCAGGTCAGTCAAACATGGAAATGCCGCTCAACGGTTTCTGGAACTGCCCCATCAACGGTTCTAACGAAGAAATAGCCTTGGCTGGTGATTGGGCAGACAAAATCCACGTGGTTACCATCCCAAAGACGGGTGCCACCGAACCTAAGGAAGAAGTGCCAGGCAAATGGTACGTGCCTTCTCCCCAGACGGATTTCGCTCAGATGCTCACCCGCGTGCTGCGTATGCCTGTCGGCATAATCGTTTGTGCTTGGGGCGGTTCGTCTGTGGAAGGTTGGACTCCTCGCGAAATTCTCAACACTTATAGCGACGTGAAGCTCGCCGATGAACTAAAGCGCGGTTGGAACGGTCAGTGGTGGGAATACTTCACTCCTCTCATCATGTATAACGGAATGCTCCATCCTCTCCGTAACTACACCATCAAGGGTTTCATCTGGTATCAGGGCGAAGCCAATGTAGGTAAGGACAAGGACCATGCCACTCGCCTCAACACGATGGTGAATGTGTGGCGCAAGGAATTCAGCGAAACACAAGCTCATCCACTCAACGACCAACTCCCATTCTATTTGGCAGAAATCGCTCCTTGGGCTGGTTATGGCGGTGCAGAAGGCACAAGCGGTGCACTCCTTCGCGAAGCACAGCACACGGCAGCCAACGAAGTCATCAAGAATGCTGGTTGCATCTGCACCAACGACCTCGTCACTCCATACGAAGCCGACCAGATTCACCCTGCCGAGAAGCGTCAAGTAGGTTATCGTTTTGCTTACCTCGCGCTCAACCGCACCTACGGAATGAAGTCCATCGCTTGCGATGCTCCAGAATACGACCACCACACCATCGATGGCAACAAGCTCGAAGTGTTCTTCAAGCATGCTGAAGACGGTCTTTCCCCTTGGAACGATGCCACAGGTTTCGAAATAGCAGGTGCTGATGGCAAATTCTATCCTGCCAAAGCAAAATTAGTAGAAAGCAACAAGTCATTCATCCTCACTTCCGATGCTGTTCCAGCTCCGAAGCAAGTCCGCTACTGTTTTAAGAACTTCCAGATTGGTAACGTCATCAATCACCGCAACCTCCCTTTAGTTCCGTTCAGGTCGGACAAATAAATAAATGAAGAATGAAGAATAAAGAATGAAGAATGAAAATTACTTAAACTAAAATTCATTCTTCATTCGGAGCGTAGCGACCATTCTTCATTCTTCATTTTATATACGTTTCCAGTATCTTGCATCCCTCTTCTGGCACCACATTCAGACTTTTGGTGGTGGCAGGAAGCAGCACTGTCATGCCTTGTCGGATGAGGTGTGATTGGCTTTGTCCATCTTCCTCGCTACGAAGCAATGCTTTTCCCTCCAAGCACATCAGCACCACAAAGGAATCCAAGCC
>OMTC01000137.1 GCA_900313845.1 uncultured Prevotellaceae bacterium | reverse complement strand
CAGGTAAGTGGAGATGGTGTCAGAACCAGCGTGCTGCGCTCGTTGCAGACTACAGTGCAGACCTCGTGGCTGCTACTCCTAAAGATATCACTATCGACTACATTCTCGACGAGCGTATGCGTGAGTTCTTTGGTGAGGGTTATCGTTGGTTCGACCTCGCTCGTACTCAGACTTGGGCTGAGCGTGCTGGCACTTACCGCATTGCTGGCTCAGGTGCTGAAGACCGCAACTTGCAGTCGTTCACTCGTTCAATTCCTAAGGAGTATTACCTCCGTCCAATCCCTCAGGGACAGCTCGACGGACTGGAGATGAGCGACGAGGAAAAGAAAGAGTATCAGAACCCTGCTTACAGAAACTAATCGTCTTGCAATTTGAAAAATAATTGTTGAAGGTTTTGAAACCTACTCAATGAGCAGTTTTTAGAACCAAAGACATTACATAGTTTTTCCAATTCTTTTCTGAGCATGAGTTGCACGTGCGTGTAGCTCATGCTTTTTCTATGTCTTTTACTCCTTATATATTATATAGTAGCTTCAGCAAACCTTTCCTTCGTTTTTACTTGCGCTCTCCTTCACTTTTGAAGATATTCTCCTACGATTCTACTGAACCTTTCCTTCGCTTTTACTGAAAAACCGAGCTCTCAACGTTTACATGGCGAAGGCTCGTTATCGCGACGCCGAGCGCTCGCCGTTGCGATAACGAGCCCTCGGCAACTAGTTGAATCCAAAGGAGCGGTTCAGTCAATCCACAAATACGCTTCAGAAAATCCCCAAAAGCGATTCAGTCAATCCACAGATACACTTCAGAAAATCCTCTAAAGTGATGCGTCAAAAGCATTGTCTTATCTCTATGTCCCTGTGTCCCTCTATCCCTATGTCCCTCTGTCCCCCTCTGTCCCTTTTCGTTACAAATCGAAACGACTGTGGCGAATAAAATAGCATAGTTGAAGCAAAATCGATTAAAATGCAAAAAATATGGACAAATCATTCGTTTTTCCCGTTCAAATGAATTAAATTTGCATTTTAAAGCAGATATATGAATGTAGGTGTCACACAACAGGCATTCAATTCTGGGGCAGTCGTTTTGTGGTAGGTCCGCAAGGCGAATGTTTTTGGCGTGCTTCTATCGATAGCATCTATCAACAATCCATTTATAAAAATTACTATGAATTTATGAACAAGAAAATGATTCCATTGTTGCTCCTTTGTGCCTCGACTATGGCACAGGCACAGCGACAAATGTCGGCCCCAAAGGGCGGCAAACCCATCAGTGATGAACTCATCGGCATCTTCTTCGAAGATATCAGTTCCTCTGCCGACGGCGGCCTCTATGCCGAACTCTTGCAGAACGGATCATTCGAGTTCAGCCCTGCCGAGAGAGATGGTTGGGGACCTGCCACAGCTTGGAAGACCATCCGTCCGGGCCATTCGTTAGGCTACATTCAGCCTGTCACAACACCCATAGTGGACAAGAGTTTCACCTCGTCTTATAACTCTAACACCCAGATGCGTCTGCATGTGGAACGTGCACGCGAGTTCTACGACTACAAGGGATGGAGAGGCTTCGGCATACAGAACGACGGCTTCGACGGCATTAGTGTGAAGAACAATGCGAAGTACGACTTCTCCATGCGCCTTGCCAATGTAGGCGGTGCTAAGCAGGTGCGTGTGGCACTTGTAGAACCACAAGGTTGGGGCCAAGACCCAAAGTTGCTCTCAGAAGCTATCATCGACATCCCTGCAGCAGGTGGTGCTGATGCCAAGAGCGCTTTCAAAGAGTATAAGGCAACTCTCACACCTAATGCCGACTGTCAGAAGGCTGCCCTCCAGATATTGGTACTCAACGAAGGTGACGTCTATGTTGACGATTTGTCGCTCATGCCTCAGGACACCTATAAGGGACATGGTTTGCGCAAAGACTTGGCACAGGCATTGGCTGACCTCCACCCACGCTTCATGCGCTTCCCAGGCGGTTGTGTGGTTCATGGTGGTGGCGACGGTTTCTGGAACACCTATCGCTGGAAGAACACCATTGGTCCACGCCATCAGCGCGTTCAGCAGAAGAACACATGGGGCTACCACCAGTCAATGGGTTTAGGCTATTTTGAGTATTTCCAGTTCTGCGAGGACCTCGGCATGGAGCCAGTACCAATCCTCCCTTGCGGTGTCAGCTGTCAGGGTACTAACGGTGGATGGAACATGTGGCCTAAGCAGGCACAGGATGTGGCACCAATGAGTGAGATGGATGAATGGGTACAGGATGCCCTCGACCTCATCGAATGGGCGAACGGCGACCCTGCTACCTCCAAATGGGCAAAGATGCGTGCAGATGCAGGACATCCAAAACCTTTCAACCTGAAGTATCTCGGTATCGGTAACGAGGAGAAGATTTCGCCCGAATTCAACGAGCGTTTCAAGTATATGTATAATAAGGTGACAAAGGCTCATCCAGAGATTATCATCGTAGGTACCGCAGGTCCTGGTTCACACCCTCAGAATCCTGACTATGAAGCTGGTTGGAAACTGGCAGAGGAACTGGGTATGCCTATCATCGACGAGCACTATTACGAGCAGAACAAGTACTTCCTCCAAAGCCGCCAGTACGACAAGTACCCACGCGACCGCAAGACAAAGGTTTATCTGGGTGAATATGCTGCCAAGGACAAGAAACTCATCGACGCACTTGCTGAAGGTCTTTACTTGCTCCACGTAGAGCGCAACGGAGACATCGTTTGCATGACATCCTACGCTCCACTCTTCGCTCGCAAGAACGCTACGAATTGGAATCCAGACTTGATTTATTTCGACAACGAGCGCCCTTATCTCACTTGCAGCTACTATGTGCAGCAGATGTTCGGACAGTCCGCAGGACAATACTACTATGGCGACTGTGTTCGTTTCGAGGGAGATGCAGCAGGCATCCAGCAGCCACAAGAAGACGTGCACTATGGTCAGAGCGTGATTCTGAATGTGAAGACACGCCGTCTCTACGTCAAGCTCTGTAACGCCACAGCAGATGCTCGTCGCGCAGACGTGGACCTCAAACGCTTCGGACTCAAGAAGAACGCCACAAAGACCACGCTTACAGGAGACCCTAACGCAGAGAACAACTTCGACGCTCAACCAATCTCTCCTCGTCGTGAGACTATTCGTGCCCAGAAGCGCTTCACCATCGAACTCCAGCCATACTCTTTCGTAATGTTAGAGTATCAACTGTAAGACTGTTGTTCTGAACTAAACAACGTTTTTCTCCGAACCACAGATGAAGCAGATTTTCACAGATTTTTCTGTGTCAATCCGTGTCATCTGTGGTTCGTTTTTTATAAAAATCGTACACGATGATGGTTCTTGATATGTTGGATGAAAATCATGATTTGTGTACGATTTCGCATATAAATGCTTGCAGGACTTACTAATTTTGCAGTCGATAAGATTTTTCGCAAGAATGAAATATTAACTATCAATTACTTTAAATGAAAAAGATTACATTCCTCGTGATGGTTCTCGCCTTGATGGCTTTGGTTGTGCAGGCACAGACAACTGGTAATGACAAGCGAGCTATGTGGGGCTCTATCAATGGTAGAAAGGATGCTTCGACTGGAGATTATCAGTCGTTCAACAACAAAGTGTTGATTTCGTGGCGTATGTTGCCGGGCGACAATGAGAACACGGCTTTCGACCTCTATCGAAGTGTGGGAACTAATACGAACGAGACTAAGATTGCGTCGGATGTGAAAGGATGTACGAATGTGTATGACACGTCAGCCAGTACGAGCCAAGATAATCACTACCGCTTGACTTATGCTGGTAGTAGTACGACGATTGCCACCTACACGATGAAAGCGGCGCAGGTGAAGGACAAATTGCCTTACGTTTCTATTCCATTAAGAGGAACGACGGATGTGTGCGACTTGTCGTACATCCGATATCAGGCAAACGACTGCTCGGTGGGCGACCTTGATGGAGATGGGGAGATGGAGATTGTGGTGAAGCGATTGTTGACCGTACTGGACAGTGATGGGAACGTGGTGAGTGACGGTACGGGTGCTGGCGATTCGCCTTCGGAGGTGCGCCATACAGTGATTTGGGATGCCTACAAGTTAGATGGCACTTTCCTTTGGCGCATCAAATCGGGTCCCAACATCATTTTGGGCAATAGTTCTAATTTTGCCTTGGCTGACCTCGACGGTGATGGCAAATGCGAATTTGTGACGAAGACAGGCGAGGGCACCATCTTTGGTAATGGTATGGAAATCGGCGATACCGACAACGACGGTGTGACGGATTATCGCAACAGGTGGCCTTCAGGTCATTACACGGGCGATGGCCCAAACGGCTATGGAGGTCCTGAGTTCTTCTCGGTGTGCGATGGTGCTACAGGTGAGGAGTTGGCACGTGCCAATTTCATTGCTCGTGCTCCCGAAGGACAGACGCCTGCTCAGTGGGCTGCCAATTGGTATGAGAACGACTGGACGTGGGACCCACGTGATAAGAAATACTATTGGAAACTTGCCAACTCGTTGCGCTTGGGTGCTGCTTCGTTCGATGGAAAGACGATGCAGGTGTTCTTGGGTAGAGGCGTGTATGGACGCACCATCGTGGAAGCTTGGAGATATGCCAACGGCTCGCTGACCCGAATGTGGCATTTCGACAGCAGCACTTCGGGTGGAAACAACAAGGACGGTAAACCGAATAGTGCATACGCTGGGCAAGGCAACCACTCGTTCAACGTGGCAGACCTGGATGGTGACGGACGCGATGAGGTGATGTATGGTTCCTGTGCTTTTGATGACGATGGCACAGGGTTGTGGTCGTCGGGACTTGGTCATGGCGATGCCAGTCATGTGGGCAAATTCCTGCCCGACCGCGATGGTCTTCAGGTGTTCCACTGTTTGGAAACGGGCAAGACGATGGTTGCTCTGCATGATGCCAAGGACGGTTCGGTCATTTGGAAGAAAGATAGCGATTCAGACAACGACACGGGACGTTGCCTGGTGGGTGATTTCCTTCCTCAATATCCAGGCTGCGAGTTCTACTATTATCAGGGCAATATCATTCAGTCGGACGGAACGGAAACGGACATCAGCACCAACGGTATCAAGGGAGGATGTGCCATGGCGGTTTGGTTCGATGGAACTCTGTCGCGCCAGCAGATGGAAGATAACATCGTCAACAGTATGACAAAAGGTCGCACATTCACGATGTATCGCTACGATATGAGTTCCACAAACGGAACGAAGGGAAATCCTGGCTGGTACGGAGACTTCTTGGGCGATTGGCGAGAGGAAATCATCATGCCAAGTGCGGACAAACTCACCGACATCAAGATTTTCAGTACATGGTATTCGTCCGAACATAAATTCCCGTGGCTGATGACCGACCACACCTACTATATGTCGTGCATCAATCAGAATGTGGGCTACAATCAACCTACCAACTTGGGCTACTATTTGGGAAGCGACCTCGAAAGCGATGCGGAGGCATGGGAAGCTGGCGGTTATCTGAACGGGCAAACTTGGGGCTCGAAGGTGGCTGAGGGTACATACTATCTATATCATGTGGGAACAGGCAAATTCCTCACGTCAGGCAACTGGTGGGGTACCCATGCTGCACTCGACGACGACGGCATGCCTCTGAAGCTGACGAAAAGCGGTGACGGCTTCATCAACGTTCACGAAGGTGGGTGATTCCAACACCTACACCATTCAGAATGGCAATCAATACCTTACCTACATGGGCAATGTGAATGTTGACAAGACAACAACGGTTCCAAGTGATGAAGCAGGCTATTGGCAACTCATCAAGCGCGAACAGCTTGTTTCTCGTCTCGATGAAGCAACACCGATTCATCCTGTGGATGCTTCGTTCTACATGACCAACCCGAAGGTGAGGAGGAACTGGCCAAAAGCCATTGAGGGAACAGATTTGTCCGACAACGGAAGTTTCAATACCAATGCAGAGGGACTTTATGATGGCGGATGTGCTTCTTATGGTCAGTGGCATAAGACTTTCGATAACTATCAGACGCTTACGGGCGTGAAGAACGGAGTTTATTCGGTGTCGGTCAAGGGATTCTACCGCGTGAATAGCAGTTACCCTTCCGTACCTTATCTTTATGCCAACGACGTTCAGACGCCACTGAAGAAGAAAGGCGACATTGGCACTGACAATGCCAAGAATGCCACTATCGCACTGGTGGATGACACTTATTTGGTGGATCCTATCGTCGTCACCGTCACCGATGGAACGCTGCGTGTGGGTGTGAAGAGCGATGCCGACGTTGATTGGGCTACCTTCCGCGAATTCACCATCAAATACTTGGGCGACGAAGAGACGTACAAACAATATCTGTTGCGTGGTGACGTGAACAACAATGGCAGTGTTGACATTACGGATGTTGTGGAATTGGTCAACATTATCTTGAACAGTCAAAATGAAAATCCACGTGCCGATGTGAACGATGACGGCAATGTAGATATTTCAGATGTGGTGAAACTTGTCAACATTATTTTAAATAATGAATGATGATTGAAGAGTGAAGAATGTGGAATAAAATTTGATTTTTAATTACACATTCTTCATTTTTCATTCAAAAAAATAATGATTTTTTTATCGTTTTCGTCAAATAGTTGTATCTTTGCGTTTTCAGAAAAGACTACAGACATTAATCAAGTAAGATACGACATCATGAAAACGAAGAGTCAGCTACGTATTACACATATTTTTCTTTTTGCGTTGGTTGTTTTGCAGCTGACGTTGCTGAGTTCATGCACAAGGAAAAGGCAGAAGTATGTGATTGCCGTGTCGCAATGCAGTGAGGATATATGGCGCGAAAAGTTGAATAACGAGATGGAAATGAGCACCTACCTCTACGATGAGGAGGTGGAACTGAAGATTGTATCTGCAGACGATGATGACAAATTGCAGATTCGCCAGATTGATCAGTTTGTGACGGAGGGAGTCGATTTGTTGGTCGTGGCGCCGAATCAGGTGCATACCATTTCCACGGTTATTGATAAGGCTTACGACAGCGGGATTCCTGTGATTCTGCTTGACCGAAAGACTGATTCTGAAAAATATACTGCTTTCATCGGTGCCGACAACGTGGAGATGGGACGTGTGCTTGCCAAGTTTGTGGCAACAGCTCTGCGTGGCAAGGGTAAGGTGCTGGAGATTGCTGGACTGGAAGGCTCGTCGCCTGCATGGGAACGTCATCAGGGTTTCGTTTCGGCGATGGAGAACTACCCAGGCATTGAGATGGTGGGCATGAAGAGTGGAGACTGGACGCAACGCAGCGGAAGGCGGTTGATGAGTGGAGTGGTGGAGAAAGGTACGCATGTGGATTGCGTATATGGACAGAACGACCGTATGGCATTAGGTGCCTACGAGGCAGTGAAGAGCCACGGACTGAAGGACAGCATTCTTTATGTGGGAGTAGATGCCTTGCCAGGCAAGGATGGCGGCATCGAACTGGTGCAACGGGGTGTGCTCGCTGCTTCGTATATCTATCCTACCCGTGGCGACTTGGTGATGCAGTTGGCGATGAATATTCTGGAAGGTAAACCTTACGAGCGTGAGAACCTCTTGAGTTCTACCTTGGTAACGAAGGAGAATGCCGATGTGACGATGCTTCAAGCCGAGGAAATGCGCACGTTGGGCGATCGACTTGCGAAACTGAACAAGAAAGTCGATACTTACCTCACACTGAACGGCTATCAGAAGTTGCTGATGATTTCGCTTTGTGCCTTGATTGGCTTGGGACTTTTGTTTGTTATCTTCGCCTACAGGCAAATCGTGCAGAACCGCAAGATGGAGGAAGATGCCACGAATGCCAAGTTGCAGTTCTTCACCAACGTGAGCCATGAGTTTCGCACACCGTTGACTCTCATTGCCGACCCTGTGGATAGAATGCTGGAAAGTGGCGAACTGACTGACCATCAGCGCGACATGATGCAAATAGCGAAGAAGAATGTGAATGTGCTATTGCGACTGGTTGGTGACTTACTCGATTTCCGAAAGATTCAGAATGGAAAGATGAACATGACGTTTTTACGCCTGAATCTGAGCGAATTTGTGAAACAGTGGACAGGAGGATTCCGTTCGCGTGCGGAGAAGAGTGGGGTGAAACTGTCGGTGGATTCGGGTGAAAACATCGAAATCAGTGGAGATATCTATAAGTTGGAGCGCATTTGCTACAACCTTCTGAGCAATGCCTTGAAATATACACCAAAAGGTGGCGAAGTGGCATTGGCGTTGAAGCGAAAAGGGGAGAATGAGGTGGAAATCATTGTAAAGGACAATGGTGTTGGTATTCCAAAGGATGAAATCGCTCACGTGTTCGACCGTTTCTATCAGGTGAAGAAGAACAATGCAGGCGGCACGGGTATCGGTCTTGCATTGGTGGAAGCCTTTGCTAAGATGCATGGGGGAAAGGCTGAAGTGGAGAGTGAAGTGGGTAAGGGCACGACATTCACAGTGACACTGCCTATAGACCAGCCAGGATTTGAATATACGGTGGTGGAAATGCCAGAAAAGGGCGAATCCATCGAGAGAAATTACAGCTCGACGAAATCAATTTCCTCCCTTGAAGAGGTGGAGAAAACGCCAATAGAGAAGATGACATCGGCAGAGATGGTGGAGGCGGATGGACAAAAACCACTCCTTCTGGTGATTGATGATAACGACGATGTGCGCAGCTATGTTTCGGCGTTACTGAAGGATGAATACGTCGTTATTCAGAGTGCAGACGGAAAGTCCGGATTGGAACGTGCTGTCAAGGAAGTGCCTGATTTGGTGATTTGCCGGCTCGCACCATGGAGGAGCAACGTGCGGAGGGGTATGAGTACGGTGCTGATGCCTATATCACGAAGCCATTTAATAATAAGGTGTTGATTTCGCGCGTGCGCAACCTGTTGGAGAACCGCAAGCGACTGAAGAGTTTGTTTGGTGGTGCTGATGCTGATATCATCACGCAGAAACCGACTGATGCAGATGCCAAGTTCATGTACCAGTTCCGTAAGTTGGTGCAGCAACGCATGGGCGACAGCGAACTGAACGTGGAGGTGATTGCAGCCGAGATGGGACTGAGTCGTGTGCAGCTCTACCGCAAGGTGAAGGCGCTGACGGACGCTAGTCCTGTGGAAATGATTCGCATGAGCCGATTGAATCGCGCTAAGATTCTGCTTTCGAAGGGCGACAGGAACGTGTCGGAAGTGGCTTACGAGGTGGGCTTCTCTTCTCCTTCCTATTTCTCGAAATGCTATAAGGATCAATTCGGGCATCTTCCTGCAGAGGAGATGAAGAATGAGGAATAGACCGAAGGCGGAACCTTCGGGAACGGTGGTGGAGAAATAGAACACTTGCAATAGTGAATTGAGCTCGGAATGGGCGACGGAGCAATTGGAAAACGGCTCTGTCGCCCATTCTGGGCTTTTGTTGTTGGTGTTGCTTTGCAGAGATTTCGCTATGTTTCACCGTCTGCTTGTGCTCTTTTGCCCCTTCGAAACTAACAATTGCTCTCGATGAATCCGAAAAATCGTTCAAACCATATCAAAAATGTTTCATGAACGATTTTTTGCGTCGTATGAAACAATGTTTACATAGGAAAATTTGGGATAGAACTACCTTTGCCGCTGAAAATGAACGATGCTTAACTAATTTTCTAATTCCAAACAACTAAAATCATTTAAACATGGAAAAAATCGGAAGAATCCTCATGAGCTTTTTGCTCTTTGCGGTTTGCGCTTCGATGAATGCGCAGAAGATTGAAGCCAGCGGTACGGTCATCGACGACATGGGAGAACCCGTGATGATGGCAACTGTTGTGCAGAAAGGTACGGGCAATGGTACGACTACCGACATGGAGGGACATTTCTCCTTGCAGGTGGACAAGGGTGCCACACTGGTGATTTCATTCATCGGTTATGAATCGGTGGAAATGCCAGCATCGCCTAATATGAATATTACGCTGAAGGACAACGCCAAGGAATTGGCAGAAGTGGTTGTCACAGGTTATCAAGTGCAACGTAAGGCTGACTTGACGGGTGCCGTGGCAGTGATGGACATGAAAGGTCCTATCAGCGAGAGCGACCCAAATATGCTGAACTCCATGCAGGGCAAGTTGGCTGGTGTTGACATCGTGACCGACGCAGCTCCTGGTGGTGGCAGTTCTACGATTCGCGTGCGTGGTATGAGTACGGTGAATGCCTGCGACCCTCTCTATGTGATTGACGGTGTGGCAACAACCGAAAATCTCAACTCCCTCAACTCTGCCGACATCGAATCCATTCAGGTGCTGAAGGATGCCTCCTCAGCTTCCATCTATGGTTCGCGTGCCGCTAATGGTGTGATTATCATCACGACGAAGCGCGGTAAGAACGGCAAGATGAATATCAATGTGAACTACAACGCAGCACTCCAGACTGTGGCAAAGACCCACGACATGCTGTCGGCTGCACAATGGGGACAGGCTTACTGGCAGGCATGTGCCAATAACGGCATCGCTCCTACGGCAGCTGCTTCCCTCTATGGCACAGGCGCTACTCCTCAGCTCGTAGAAACTGTGGGTCGCTACAAGACAGCGAACACCGATTGGCAGAAGGAAGTGTATAGCTCGGCATGGACTCAGAACCTCTCTGCCAGCATTTCGAATGCTTCGGACAAGGGTTCTTACCTCTTCTCGGGCAACTACATCAACCAGAACGGTTTGATGAGTGAAACTTTCTACAAGCGTCTTTCCGCTCGTGTCAACTCCACCTATAATTTTAATAAGTACGTGCGCGTGGGTGAGAACCTGATGGTGGCTCGCTGGGAAAACCGTGGTGCCAGCACCAACGACGACCGTGGTATTCCTTATTCCGCCATGCGTCAGCATCCAGCAATGCCAGTGTATGACAGCAATGGTAAGTTTGCAGATGCTGTGGAGATGCTCGGATCGGATATCGACAACCCTGTTCAGACGCTCTACAACATGCGCGACAACACCAACGCTTCGTGGCGCATCTTCGGTAATGCCTACTTGGAGATTCTCCCTATCAAGGGCTTGACCTTGAAGAGCAACGTGGGTGTGGAGCACCTTCAGTTCCTGAACAAGACACTCACTCGCAACGTGCGTGAAAGCGATGCTTCGAACAACCGTGCCGTGAGCCGTGGCTATGGTGAAGGCAATACCGTGACATGGACGAACACTGCCAACTATATGTTCGACATCAATGTGAATCACCACTTCACCGCTCTCCTTGGTTCCGAAGCCATCAAATATACTTTCGAAGACCTCGCAGCTACTCGCAAGGACTATGCCTTCGAAGATGCCGACTACATGCAGTTGGGTTCGGGTGCTGGCACACAGACCAATGGTGGTGGCAAGCAGGAATGGGCTTTGTTCTCGCTCTTCGGAAAGATTGACTACAACTACGCTGACCGCTATCTCCTTTCGGCAACACTCCGCCGTGACCAGACTTCGCGTCTGCACAAGGATAACAACTCGGGTGTGTTCCCTGCCTTCTCTGGTGCATGGCGCTTGAGCGAAGAGGCTTTCTGGCCAAAGAACAACGTGATTGACAATGTGAAGATTCGCTTGGCATGGGGTCAGAACGGTAACTCTGCCATCTCCAACAACTATGCAGCTTTCTCCACATACGCTTACGATTTGGGCAACGGTGCCTACGACTTGAACGGAACCAACACGGGTGCTATCAGCGGTATCAAGGTGATTTCGACAGGTAACCCTAAGCTGAAGTGGGAAGCCACGACCCAGACCAACCTCGGTCTCGATGCTTACTTGTTCAACGGAAGCCTGAGTCTCTCGCTCGACTACTACTGGAAGAACACGAAGGACATGATTACCCTGCCTCCAGTGCTTTCAGTTGCAGGTGAGAACGCAGTGAAGTTCATGAACACGGGTACGATGAAGAACCACGGTTTCGAACTGAATGCCAACTATCATTCTCCTCAGTATGGAGACTTCAGCTGGGAAGGCAATTTCAACTTCTCGATGTATCGCAACAAACTGGTGAAGCTCA
>OMTC01000119.1 GCA_900313845.1 uncultured Prevotellaceae bacterium | reverse complement strand
TTTCCGTCGAAGTCGGCATCACAGGCTTCAATGATTTCCGACATGGTGTAGCGATGTTCTTCGAACACGTGCTTCTTCAGCGTAGTGAAGCAGTCGGTGATGGTGCCGAGACCTGTGCATTGAATGTATGTGGTATTGTATCGAGCTCCTCCACTGTAATAGTCCTTGCCTTTCTCAATGCAGTCGTCGATATAGAGGCTGAGGAAAGTGGCTGGTGCATAGAGTGAGAACATGCGCTCGATGTAGTTGTTCACTGAAAGTTTCAGGTTGACGAAATACACCATCTGCTGATGCCAAGCCTCATAGAGCTGTTCAAAGGACTGGAATGTGCGTGGGTCGCCGGTCTGCGGTCCGAGTTGCTTTTTTGAAATAGGGTCAAAGCCGTTATGAAGCGTTATTTCCAGAATCTTTGGCGTGTTCAGATAACCTGTGAGCAGATAAGCCTCTTTTCCGAAAGCACCCACTTCGATACAACCAGAACAGCCTCCCTCACGAGCATCTTCCAACGTCTTGCCGGCACGGGTCAATTCACGAACATAGGTGTCGGGATTGAAGATGGAAGGATAGCCATGTCCTTGACGAATCACCTTGATGCCTTCCAAGAGGAAATCGTCTGGAGTGTTCTCTGCAATATGGATGGAAAGTCCTGGCTGGAGCTCGTGCAACTCTTCCTGAATTTCAAGAATCATGTAGGAAAGTTCGTTCGTTCCGCTCTTGCCATCACGATCTACTCCACCAATGTTGATATTCGTGAAGTCGTTGTATGTACCTGATTCGAGAGCCGTAACTCCCACCTTTGGCGGTGCAGGCTGGTTGTTGAACTTAATCCAGAGGCAGGAGAGCAATTCCTTGGCTTTGTCGCGAGTCAATGTTCCATCCTCAATTCCTTTCTGATAGAATGGGAAGAGGTGTTGGTCGATATGGCCTGGATTCATGGAATCCCAACCATTGAGTTCGGTGACTGTGCCGAGATGCACAAACCAATACATCTGGATAGCTTCCCAAAGGTCGCGAGGTGCATGGGCTGGCACCCAATGGCACACGTCAGCTATTTTCAATAGTTCTTTTCTTCGCTGCTCATCTTTCTCCTCGGAAGCCATCTGCTCTGCCAATTGGGCATGACGCTCAGCAAAGAGAATGGCAGCATCGCAAGAGATAGCCATGGCTTCGAGTTCCTGTTGCTTATCGGTAGCTTCAGGGTCGTAGATGTAATCGAGTTCACTGATACGCTTCTCAATTCGTGCCTTCACGTCGAGTAGTCCTTCGTGGTACATCTTGCCGTCCATGGCTGTGTGCCCGGCTGCACGCTGTTCCATGAATTCAGTGAAGACGCCAGCATGATAGGCTTCTTCCCACTCACGTGAAACATGGTTGAAGATACGTTCGCGCTGGGTCTTGCCCTGCCAATAAGGAATCACTTCACGCTCGTAGGTGTCGATGTCTTCCTGAGAGATATGGTATGATTGCAGTTCGCGTGTATCGAGCGTGTGGAGGTCTTCTACCGAGTGACAAGTGAGCTCTGGAAAGGTAGGCACAGCCTTTGGCTTGGGACCACGCTCTCCAACAATCAGCTCGTCGTGTCCGATGTAGAGTGTTTTCTTTTTACATATCTCGTAGAAGTTGCGGGCACGAAGCACAGGGGTTGGCATCGTGCCGTAGTTCTTCTTATAAAACTCGGTCTCGATGAGTGCACGTTCGATGGAGAGTGTTGTCGGAGTGTCGAAGTTCTCTTGGCGAAGGCGACGAATGCGGCCGTTCATGCCACCGAGACAGTTGGGATTCTTGATTTCGAAATTCATATATGAGTTTTTAAGTTTTTGAGTTTTTAAGTTATAGTTGAGAAGTGTGTCTTCGTTAAACTTTAAACGTTAAACTTTAAACTTTTTTGATTTTTTAGCACAGAGCGCTTAGCCTTTTGCAGCATAGACTTCTTCGAGCGTCATTGGCTTTTGGATTGTGCCGAGGCGGCGCGCACCATCCTCCGTGATGACATAATTGAGCTCGTTGCGCAGACCTGTGAAGTCGCGCCATTCAGCAAGGCGGTCGTAGTTGATGAAGTCTGTGAACTGATGTTCAGCTTGCCATTTGTCCATTAATTCAGGGATGAAGTAGATGCCAGGTTCAACCGTGAAAACAAAACCTGGTTCCAAAGGACGTGCCAGTCGCAATGACTTGAAGCCGAACTGCGTGCTCTTCGCTTCGCCTTCGTTGTAACCCACGTATTGCTCACCGAGGTTCTCCATGTCGTGCACATCGAGTCCCATCATGTGGCCTAAGCCGCAAGGGAAGAATAGGGCATAGGCTCCGATATGAGCAGCTTCTTCAGGGTCACCCTTCATCAGTCCAATACTTTTCATGCCCTCGCAAATCTTTGTTGCGGCAGCAAGATGTGCCTCACGGAATGGTACTCCAGGACGCAACAATTTCACGGCTGCCCAAAAACTCTCCAAATGGATGTTGTAGATGAGTTCTTGGCGTTCCGAGAAACGCTCACCGACAGGCATTGATGACGACAAGTCGCCTGCATAATGCATAGGTCCTTCAGCACCGGCATCGAGTAGGAAGATGTCGCCATCATGCAGTTCGTGGATGAAGCCATGGTTGTGAAGCACTTGTCCTTGCACCGTGGCAATGGTTGGAAATGCCAGGGTGAAACCATCATGACAGCAGGTCTCCTCTACTGTAGCTGCCACTTCGGCTTCGTGCATACCAGGACGGACTTTTCTGTAAGCAGCCAAATGCATGCGAGTTGACATGTCAACAGCCTCTTCTATGATGGCAATCTCTTCGGCATCCTTGTGATTACGTTGCTGAACGATAGCTTTCACGAATTTCTCAGACACCTGAACGGTCTGTTCCTTAGGATTGAGTCCGAGGAGTTCCCAAAGCCACACTTGATGGTCTCCACGATATGGAGGCAGGAAATGAATCTGCTGTCCTTTTCTGCGTGCACTGTCGAGATAGGTTTTCAGCTCGTTCATCGAACGTGTATCACTGATTCCCGCTACAGAGCACTTGTCTTTCAAGGTTGGCTGGATACCCGTCCAGACGATGTCGTCGATGGAGAGTTCATTGCCAAAGACGATTTCTCGGTTTTCGTCAATATCGATGACAGCTGCCAAATTAGCGTAATCGAGTCCGAAGAAATAGAGAAAGGAACTATCTTGACGGAAACGGTAGGTGTTGTCGGCATAGTTCATGCCCACTTCGTAATTTCCAAGGAAGAGCAAGATGCCACTACCCACATCTTTCTTCAGACGCTCACGGCGTCGCTGATATGTTTGTTTGCTGATTTTCATTCTTTATTTTTCACTTTTCACTTTTCACTTTAATACCTTCCTATTTCGTTGATTTTCTTATGACGACTGATTTGTAAGTTCGTTTTTGGGAAATACTCCGAAATCAACTGGTAAAGCTCGGGGTCAAACTCCTGCAGTTCTTCGCGGGTGTTACACCAGTTGTGCTTACCATCAGTGCGAGGCACTTCAGCGTTTACATTAAACCAATCTTGCACACCCTCCGCGAAATATTCTTCCATAGTGGATGAACGATAAGTGTTGTCGAGTATTCCACTTTTCATGGCTTTTTGGTAGAGTGCATTCAGGCGGGTATTGAATGCAGTGTCAACCTGAATAATGCCAATGCAATGAATAGCATGAGCGAACTCATGGATGAGAATATCTTCAGCGTGATACTTGTCAATCTGGTAAGCAAGTACGTTCTCTTCAGCGCAGGAAGTGAGCGGTTCCTCGATGGTTCCACCCAATCCACGAGCACGTAAATCCCAGTTGAGCGACGTGTCGTTCACCAAATAATGGTGCTCAGGCAGGTCTGTGGTACCTTCGTAGCGAGCCATGATAGCAACTCGGGCGTTTGCCTTCTTCATGGCTTGAACGATTTCAGGCTTGAGCATGGATGTCATGGCATAGAGCGTGCGATGGGCTGCAACAATGGCAGAATCGGGCACTCTCCAAGATGAGATGAGCGGTATTCCGTTCACATCCACATATTTCGTATAGAATTTATCGAGTCCGAGCGAGTCAGGAACTCCAGTGATGACACACTCTGGCACCTCAAGCGTCTCTTCTTGTTCAGTATTTGCTACAAGTTTACTCTGCTTACAAGCCACCAATGTGGCAAGAGCAACGATAGTGAGCAGTAGTTTTCTCATAATGCTTCGCTATTATGGTTTCAGGTTTCAGTTTGGCTTCGCCAAGTTTCAAGTTTCAGGGCGCAAGCGCCGTTTCAAGTTTCAGGTTCCAGATTTGAACTTTGAAACAGGCACAAAGTGCCTTGAAACTTGAAACAGGCACGTAGTGCCCTGAAACTAGAAATTATTTCATATACGTATATCGATAGTCGGTTGGAGAAACGAGAGTTTCCTTGATGACACGTGGAATGGTCCAGCGAATGAGATTGAACTCACCACCAGCCTTGTCGTTCGTTCCCGACATGCGTGCTCCTCCGAATGGTTGCATTCCCACAACAGCACCCGTTGGCTTGTCGTTGATGTAGAAGTTACCAGCTGCATAACAGAGGGCATCAGTGATTTTCTCAACTGCCATTCGGTCTTTGCCAAAGACTGCACCCGTAAGGCCATATTGCGAAGTCTCGTCGCAGAGGCGAACCACCTCGTCCACTTTCTCGTCATCGTATGGATAAACCGTGAGGACAGGACCGAAAATCTCCTCGACGAGTGACTTGAACTGAGGGTTGCTGGTTTCAATCACGGTAGGTTCAACGAAATAGCCCACGCTCTTGTCACATTTGCCACCCATCACCACCTTGGCATCGTCTGCCTGCTCTGCATAGTCGATATAGGACTTAATCTTATCGAACGACGTTTCGTCGATGACTGCATTGATGTAGTTCATTGGGTCCATGATGTCGCCCATCTTCACTTCAGCTGCCATGCGTTTCATGTCTGCCAACACGTCTGGCCAAAGGCTCTTAGGGATATACATTCGAGACGCAGCCGAGCACTTCTGACCTTGGAACTCATATGCACCGCAGAAAGCAGCAGTTGCCACGGCTTCCTTATCAGCTGATGGATGCACGAAGATGAAGTCCTTACCGCCTGTCTCACCCACGAGGCGAGGATAGGAAATGTACTTGCCCAAGTTCTGTCCTGCCTGCTTCCAAAGAGAGTTGAAGGTGGCGGTGGAACCTGTGAAGTGGATGCCCGAGAAGAAGCGAGACTGAGTGGCAACCTCTCCGATGAGTGCTCCAGAGCCTGGTAGGAAGTTGACCACACCATCAGGCAGACCAGCTTCCTTGTAGAGCTGCATGAGATAGTAGTTGGAAAGCAAGGCTGTGGTCGATGGTTTCCAAACAGCCACATTACCCATCAGCACAGGAGTCATGCAGAGATTCGAAGCGATGGATGTGAAGTTGAAAGGAGTGACTGCGAGTACAAAGCCCTCCAAAGGACGGAACTCCGTGTTGTTGATATGTCCGGCACCATTCTTAGGTTGCATCTGATAGATGGTAGATGCATAGTGAACATTGTAACGGAAGAAGTCAATCGTCTCACAAGCGGAGTCAATTTCAGCCTGATAGATGTTTTTGCTTTGTCCGAGCATGGTGGCAGCATTCATGATAGGACGATATTTCGTGGCAAGCAACTCAGCCATTTTCATCACGATGGCAGCGCGAGTGGTCCAAGGAGTTCGCGACCACTGCTTGTGTGCTTCCATGGCAGCTTCGATGGCCATTTCCACTTCCTTGCGACCTACTTTGTGATAAGTGGCAAGCACATGCTTGTGGTCGTGAGGACAAGTCACTTGTCCCGTGTCACCCGTGCGGATTTCCTTACCGCCTATGATAATAGGTATGTCAACAACGATTTTCGACTGACGTTCCAGTTCTTTTTCAAGTGCAACGCGCTCTGGCGAACCTACCAAATAGCTCTTCACTGGTTCATTGGCAGGTGTTGGAAATGTGATTACAGAATTGTTCATGAGGTTAGATTTAGTTAATGTTATTTGAGTTTTTTTGTTATCGTTTTCGTTATCGTTAAACGTTAAACTATTTTGATGATTCTGTTGATTTCATTTGTGACAATAAAACTATTTGTGTCAATTTGTGTCAATTTGTTGACTTCATATTTCTACACTGCAAATATAAACTAAAAACGCGAGAAAAAACAACTTTTTAAATAACTTAACACTAAAACACAACGTATTTCGAAATTTGGAACAAGAATAACAAGATTTTGTTCAGACGAAAGTTTTGTTTCCCATAGCATATCTTGC
>OMTC01000047.1 GCA_900313845.1 uncultured Prevotellaceae bacterium | reverse complement strand
AAAATCCCTGATGATATTAATTAATCCTTATAAATCCTTTTAATCCCTGATGAAAAAGATTGCTTTGACATTGATAGTGCTGATGATGGGGTGCACGATGATGGCACAGAACCCTATTATCAGAGACCAGTTTTCGGCTGACCCTACGGCTCGCGTGTTTAACGGAAGGGTGTATGTGTATCCTTCGCACGATATTCTTCCTCCTGATGACTACGACAGGAAGGATTGGTTTTGCATGGCGGACTATCATGTGTTCTCTTCGGACAACTTGACGGACTGGACTGACCACGGCATGATTGTGACTCAGAACAAGGTGCCTTGGGTGAGACCTAATTCGTATTCGATGTGGGCTCCTGATTGTGTGTATAGAAATGGCAAGTATTATTTCTACTTCCCTTCGGCTCCAAAGGCTGGTGGCGGATTCGCTGTGGGTGTTGCTATTGCTGACAAGCCTGAGGGTCCGTTCGTTCCTGAGCCTGAACCTATCAAGGGCATCAATGGCATCGACCCATGTGTGCTGCAGGCTTCTGATGGCAATGCTTATATCTTCTGGGGCAACGGTCGTTGTGCGAAGCTGAAGGAGAACATGAAGGAACTTGCTGACGACAATCCGAGGGAGACTGTGAGATGGGGCAACCGCGAGATGGAAATGGTGGGTGTGAGCTGTTTGCAGGGACTGCCTAACCGTCAGGCTGAGGGTCCTTTCGCCTTTGAGTATAATGGCAACTACTATCTGACTTACCCTTACGTGAGGGAAAAGACGGAGGTGCTTGGCTATGCAATGAGCAAGAATCCAATGGGTCCTTACGAGTACAAGGGTCTGATTATGGAGGAGCAACCTAATGGCTGCTGGACGAACCACCACAGTATCATCAACTTCAAGGGTCAGTGGTATCTCTTCTATCATCATAACTACTACTCGCCTAATGACGACAAACGCCGTTCTGCTTGCATCGAGAAGCTGTTCTTCAATGAGGATGGCACCATTCAGCTGGTGAAGCAGACGTTGAGAGGCGTGGGTGTGAGCAATGCTTTCAAGGAGATTCAGATTGACAGGTATTCTGCTATTTCGGACCAAGGTGCGGGAATTGAATATCTCGACACGCTGAACAGGTTTGAGGGTTGGAAGACTGTGATGAACGGGAAGAATGCTTTCGTGGAATATAATCAGGTGGATTTTGCAAACGGTGCACGAGAGGTGGTGTGCAGAGCGAAGTCGAAGGGAGGTGCCAATGTGAGCATCTTCGCCGATGGTACAAAGATTGCCAGCGTGAAGGTGAAGGCTGGAGCGGCTTTCGGAGACTTCTCGGGCAAGGTGAAGAATGCTGCAGGCGTGAAGGACTTGAAGGTGGTGCTCGACAAGGGTGACGTGGAAATAGATTATGTGAAGTTTAAGAAATAAATTAGTACGATGCTACGACGATGCAAGCACAGGATCCAATCATTCAAACGAAATTTACAGCAGACCCTGCACCTATGGTGTATAACGACACGGTGTTCCTCTATACGACGCATGATGAGGATGATGCCAATGGTTTCAAGATGAAGGACTGGTTGCTCTATACTTCCACGGACATGGTGAACTGGAAGGATTGTGGTGCGGTGGCTTCACTGAAGGATTTCAAGTGGTATGATGGCGACAACGGTGCTTGGGCTGAGCAGGTGATAGAGAGGAACGGAAAGTTCTACATGTACTGCCCTATTCATGGACATGGCATCGGTGTGCTGGTGGCTGATTCTCCTTACGGACCATTTGTTGACCCTATCGGAAAGCCGCTGGTTTGGCAAAGGGAGCACTGGGACGACATCGACCCTACGGTGTGGATTGATGATGACGGACAGGCTTATATGTATTGGGGAAATCCGAATACCTATTACGTGAAACTGAACGAGGACATGATTTCTTGTTCGGGAAAGATTGTGAAGCTCGACTACAAGATTAAAGACTATCAGGAGGGACCTTGGTTCTACAAGCGCAATGGACACTACTACCTGGCTTTTGCTTCGACTTGTTGTCCTGAGGGTATTGGCTATGCCATGAGCAACAGTCCTACGGGTCCTTGGGAATACAAGGGACACATCATGGACCACACGGACAGGACACGAGGTAATCACCCTGGCATCATTGACTACAAGGGAAAGAGCTGGGTGTTTGGTCTGAACTACGACATCCTGCGAATCTCTACGCCTAAGCATCATGAGAGACGCTCCGTGAGTGTGGCTCCTATGCACTACAATGCCGACGGTACGATTCAGGAGGTGCCTTACTTCAAGGACACGAAACTGGAACCAGTAGATACGTTCAATCCTTTCCAAAAGGTGGAGGCTGAGACGATGGCTTGGGGCTATGGACTCAAGACGTTTGAGGAGCACAAGAACGGCAAGATTTTCATTGCACTGAGGGACATTGACGATGGCGAAACCCTTCTGCTGAGGAACGTGGACTTGGGTGCTGGTGCGAAGAAGTTTACGGCAAGAACAGCATCACTGAACAAGGGTGGCGTGATTGAGATTCACCTGAATGACAAGAACGGACCTTGCATCGGCAAACTGAAGGTGCCTCAGACGGGAAGCTTGGAGAACTACGTGGAAACGAGTTGCAAGCTGAAGAAAACTGCGGGCGTGCATCCAATCACTTTCGTCTTCAAGGGAAAGAATGTGAAGGAGGATATGTTCAGGTTCGACGCTTGGGAAATGAAATAGAACTCTATTACTTCAATATATACAGAAACAGCTTCTCACGGTTTGGATATGAGGAGCTGTTTTTTCTTATTTGGACAAATAAAAACGATTGTTACTTGTCGTCTATGATTCGAAGTGTCAGGATGGTTTCTAAACGAGAGCGCAAACGAGGCATGCAATCACGACGAATGCTGAGTGTCATGGTACAGAGTTCGTTTTCGTACCCTTGAGAAAGGATGGACGGTGTTTCTTCTTTCACAATGCGCATCACACGGTTGGTGTCGGGATAAGGGAAAGAGATGCGAATGCTGTCGTCGATGGTCTTCTCAATGATTTCAGCTGCGTTGATGGCTTCGGCTGCTGCCAAACGATAGGCAACGATGAGTCCACTGGTACCCAATTTGATGCCTCCGAAGTAGCGGACCACGATGATGAGGATGTTGGTGAGGTTGTTGGAGTTGATTTGTCCAAGTATGGGTTTGCCTGCTGTGCCTGATGGCTCTCCATTGTCGTTGGCACGAAATTCTGTGCGCTCTGCTCCCAACATATAGGCATAGCACACATGGCGTGCATCGTAGTATTTCTTCTGATATTCCCCTACCCGCTCCTTCACTTCCTCTACGGATGAAACAGGAAAAGCGAAGGCAAGAAATTTGCTTCGCTTCTCGGTGTAGATTCCTTCAGAGGGTGCTTTTATGGTTTGATAGGTGTCCATCTTTCGAAGTGAAAAGTGAAAAGTGAAGAGTGAAAAATAACGACCACCCTTCATTTCAACTTCGCTATGAGAGCTTATGGATAACGAGTCCCGAACGGAGCTTTGGCTCGAACCATGTAGCCTTAGGAGGCATGATTTTGCCTGAATCCGCAATGTCCATGATTTGCTGCATGGTGACAGGATAGAGGGCAAGCGCCATCTTCATCTCTCCTGAATCCACACGACGTTTCAGCTCTCCCAAACCACGAAGTCCACCCACGAAGTCAATGCGCTTGTCACGACGCAAGTCAGTGATATTCAGCAGTTCATCAAGAATGAGACGGGAAGAAATGCTCACATCGAGCACACCAATTGGGTCAGTGTCGTCGTATGTGCCAGGCTTTGCCTTGAGGGAATACCACTCCCCTTCGAGATAGAGCGAAAACTCATGAAGCTGCTGAGGGCGATAGTTCTCAGTGCCTTTCTTCTCCACTGTGAAATTCTTCTCAAGCGCCTTGAGGAACTCGGCAGGAGTCATGCCATTGAGGTCACGCACCACTCGGTTATAATCGAGGATAGTGAGCTGGCTTGCAGGGAAACAAACTGCCATGAAGTAGTTGTATTCCTCATCGCCACGATGGTTAGGATTTTGCTTCGCCTTCTCAGCACCTACCAAGGCAGCGGCAGCCGAACGATGATGCCCATCAGCAATGTAAAGGCTTGGCATCTTGGCAAATTCAGCGGTGATAGTACGGATGTCTTCTTCATCAGAAACTATCCAAAGCTTGTGCCCAAAACCATCAATAGGAGCAATGAAATCGTACTCGGGAGTAGTTGAAGCATAACGTGAAATAATCTTTGCAAGTACTTCATTATCAGGGTATGCAAAGAACACAGGCTCTATGTTCGCATTGTTCACACGGACATGCTTCATGCGGTCTTCCTCCTTGTCGGCACGCGTGAGCTCATGCTTCTTGATGACACCATTAAGATAGTCCTCAACGTAGGCACCCACCACAAGACCATACTGAGTCTTGCCATTCATGGTTTGTGCATAGATGTAGTACTGCTCCTTCTCGTCCTGAACAAGCCAGCCGTTATCTTGAAATTTCTGGAAAGTCTGAGCGGCACATTCATACACGCGTGGGTCGTACTCGCTGGTGCCTTCTGGAAAATTGATTTCAGGTTTGATGATGTGATAGAGCGACATTTCGTTATCGCCTGCTTCTGCACGTGCTTCTTCAGAATCCAGCACATCGTAAGGGCGCGACTCTACTTTTTCCACTAAATCCTTGGGAGGACGAATGCCCTTGAAGGGTTTGACTATTGCCATGAATATGAGTTAGATGATATAAAAACCCCTCACACATCCACCCTGTTGAGAAAGATGTGCAAGGGATTAGTTGTTTGATAATCAATTACTTGTTTACTTGGAACTTGGTGATGCCATCCTTGAGGAAGCCGACAATCTGCTTGGCAGCTGCAATACCTGCATTGATGTTAGCTTCGGCAGTCTGAGCACCCATCTTCTTAGGAGTTGAGAAGTAACGACCTTCGAACTGTGCGAATTCAGCATCTGCATCAGGTTTGATGTCGGTGATGTACTTCAGGTCAGTACGTTCAGCAAGAAGTTCAATGAGCTCTGGTTCGTTGATAACTTCCTTACGAGCCGTATTCACAACGATACCACCCTTCTTCATCTTACCAACGAGAGCCTTGTTGATGCTCTGCTTGGTCTCAGGAGTTGCAGGGATGTGAAGGCTCACAACGTCGCAAGTCTCGAAGAGTTCATCCTGATTCTTTGCTGCATGAACGCCTGCTGCCTCAATCACTTCTGCTGGACAGAAAGCATCGTATGCGCTCACTTCCATACCGAATCCCTTTGCCACGCGAGCCACATTGCGACCCACATTACCAAAGGCGAGAATACCCAGTTTCTTGCCCATGAGCTCTGTGCCTGCCTTGCCATTGAAGAAGTTACGAACAGCAAATACAAGCAGACCAAACACGAGTTCCGCAACTGCATTGGAGTTCTGACCAGGAGTGTTCATCACCACCACATTGTGAGCAGTGGCAGCTTCGAGGTCAACATTGTCGTAACCAGCACCCGCACGCACCACAATCTTGAGCTGCTTGGCTGCATCGAGCACTTCAGCATCGATTTTGTCGGAACGAATGATAATGGCGTCAACATCTGCAACAGCATCGAGCAACTGCTGCTTTTCAGTATATTTCTCAAGGAGAGCAAGTTCGTAACCTGCCGCATCGATTTCCTTCTTTATTCCTTCTACAGCTACAGGTGCAAAAGGCTTCTCAGTTGCAATAAGAACTTTCATAAAATGATTGACAAAATTAATGATTCTTTTCAAATTCCTGCATGGTAGCCACGAGAGCCTTAACACCTTCGAGCGACATGGCGTTGTAGCAACTTGCACGGAAACCACCCACAGAGCGATGTCCCTTCACACCCACCATGCCCTTGGCAGTAGCGAATGCCATGAAGTCGGCTTCGAGTTCCTTGTATTCATCGTTGAGAACGAAGCAGATGTTCATCACAGAACGGTCCTCCTCGTTTGCAGTGCCACGGAAAATCTTGTTGCGGTCAATCTCATCGTAGAGAACCTTTGCACGCTCATTGGCACGGCGATCCATTTCCTTCACACCACCCTGAGCCTTAATCCATCTCAGGTTCTGGAGTGCACAATATACAGGAACCACTGGAGGCGTGTTGAACATAGAACCCTTCTCGATGTGAGTGCGATAATCAAGCATTGTAGGAATCTGACGAGATACCTTGCCGAGTGCATCTTCCTTCACAAGGATGAAAGTGACACCAGCCATAGAGAGGTTCTTCTGAGCACCACCATAGATACAGTTGTACTTGCTCACGTCGATTGGACGGGAGAAAATATCCGAACTCATGTCGGCAATCATTGGAACAGGACTGTCGAGCTCCTTGCGGATTTCAGTACCGTAGATGGTGTTGTTGGTTGTGATGTGGAAATAGTCTGCATCAGCAGGAATCGTGAAATCCTTTGGAATGTAAGTATAAGTGGACTCAGCAGATGAAGCAACTTCAACTACTTCACCGAAGAGCTTTGCTTCCTTGATAGCTTTCTTTGCCCAAACACCTGTGTTGAGATAAGCTGCCTTCTTCTCGAGGAAGTTGAAAGGCACCTGGCAGAACTGGAGACTTGCACCACCACCAAGGAAAATCACTTCGTAGCCCTGAGGAACGTCGAGCAGTTCCTTGAAGAGAGCCATTGCTTCGTCCATCACTGGCTGGAAGTCCTTTGCGCGGTGGCTGATTTCCATGAGGGAAAGACCAGAACCATTAAAATCCAAACATGCATTTGCTGTAGCCTCAATCACCTCGCGAGGAAGGATTGATGGGCCGGCATTGAAATTGTACTTTTTCATTGTTTATTTATATTGTTTAAACGAATTAACACGCAGTAGATATACCTCAAAACGGGTTGAGGAATCAGAAAAAACTGCTGTAATGGAAGCTTTTTACCTTATTCTTTCTAAAAACACTGCAAATTTACACATTTTTTATGTGTAGAGCAACATTCTTGAAGCAAATTTAAAGAAAACGATGAATAAAAGTAATGAAATCGCAGATTTTGCGTCAAATTGCAGAGTTATGAAGTATATCGAGCAGGTTGTGGTCAATCTGTCTGTTCTCACGCACAGCACGAGAGAAAGGCACATAGACAATCTCATCGTTGTCGATACCAATCATCACGTTGCGGAGCCCTTTCATCAGTGCCACAATGCTCGCAGCACCCATTCGGCTGGCAATGATGCGGTCGTGAGCCGTAGGATGTCCTCCACGTTGCAAGTGTCCAAGGATGGAGATGCGGACATCGATATTTGGATGAGCCTTCTTCACCTCATCGGCATAGTACAAGGCTCCACCTGAATCCTCGCTTGCAGCAACCAGCACGATACTGCTCCCCTTGGTCTTGCGGAAACCAGATTCAATGAGAGTGGCTAATTTGTTCACATCAGTAGGAACCGAAGGAATGATAGCATCCTCACAACCCGATGCAATGGCACCATTCAAAGCCAAGAAACCAGCATCGTCGCCCATCACTTCAACGAAGAAAAGGCGCTCGTGGCTGGTGGCAGTGTCACGAATCTTGTCCACGCACTGCATGATGGTGTTGAGAGCTGTGTCGTAACCAATCGTAGTGTCAGTACCACAAAGGTTATTGTCGATAGTGGCAGGAATGGCGATGCAAGGAATGTCGTATTCCTGAGCGAAGATGCGAGCTCCGTGACTCGTGCCATCACCACCGATGACAATCACTGCATCGATTTCTTCTTTCTGAATGTTCTCGAAAGCCTTCTTTCTACCTTCCTCGGAACGGAAGTCCTTACTTGGCGACGACTTGAGGATGGTGCCACCCTGCTGAATGATATTGCTGACGTTTTGTGTTTTGAATTCAACGATTTCTCCGTCAATCAAGCCTTTGTAGCCGCGATAGACAGCCTTCACACGAAGTCCGTTGTAGATTGCAGAACGAGTGACGGCACGAATTGCACTATTCATGCCTGGTGCATCATTTCCTGATGTCACAATTGCAATTGTTTTTACTTCAGCCATGGTTCTATGTTGTTTATTTTAAGTGATTGTTTTTCTGAAAGATACAAGATGAATCCCATGCCAAGATGAAATCCACACGGGAATGAGAGTCATGCCGAAACGCAGCACCTTAGTTCCTCATTCGAAGTCGCCAAATGCCATCAATGCATACCATCTTCTGAGAGCAATCGCAAGAATCTCCGTTGGCAAAAAACTGCGTGTAGAAGACGGTAGCAACCGTGTCATTCCACATCTTAGCACCCGTCACCTTGTAGCCATTCACAACACCCAACTTGCGCTCAGTGAGATTGTTACGCTGGATGATGGCTTCGGAGAAATAAAGATAATGGACGGAATCGAGTTCTTCGCCAAAATCCAATTTGCTCATATACTGCTCCATTTTGCCCTGCGCCAAGAGGTCGAGTGCATTTTGCAATTCTTTCTTCGGAATGGCAGCAGGACCATCGTCACTATTACAAGAAGTAATGCCAAAGGTAAGCAAAATCAGCAATATATAGAAAATATTTTTCATCTTTTTTCAAAAAACAATTTGAGAAGGAGCCTTTTCACTTCAAATCTCAGTTTCTGCAACATCCGATTGGGGATTCACTGAAATTTTATTGGGGATAAACTGAAGTACGTCCCCAATGGCGAGGAAGTCAATCCCCAATGGCGAGAGAGCCAGTCCCCAATAGCGAGGAAGTACGTTCCCAATAGCGAGAGAGTAAATCCCCTATCGCATTTGAGTCCGTCCATCATTGCATGAAACGATGAAGAAAAATGACAACTATTTCTGACGAATATACACGTTGATAGGTGTGCCCGTCAGCTTCCAATGTTCACGAATCTGGTTCTCAAGGAAACGCTTGTAAGGGTCACGCACATATTGAGGCAGGTTGGCATAGAACACAAACGAAGGAACGTAGGTGTTCGGAATCTGCATGCAATACTTGATTTTGATGTACTTGCCCTTGATAGAAGGTGGAGGAGTTGCCTCGATGATAGGAAGCATCGTCTCGTTGAGCTTTGCCGTACTGATTTTTGTCGTGCGGTTCTCATACACTTTCTGCGATTCCTCCAGCACACGGAAAATGCGCTGCTTGGTGAGAGCAGAAGCGAAAATGATGGTGAAATCCGTGAAAGGAGCAAAGCGGTTGCGAATTGCCTTCTCGAAGAACTTGATTGCCTCGTTACTCTTGTCTTCCACCAAATCCCACTTGTTCACAACTACCACCAATCCCTTCTGGTTCTTCTGAATGATTTGGAAGATGTTGATGTCCTGCCCCTCGATTCCACGTGTGGCATCAACCATCAGCACGCACACATCTGAATTCTCGATGGCACGGATGGAGCGCATCACGGAATAGTATTCGAGGTCTTCGCTCACCTTGTTCTTCTTGCGAATACCCGCAGTGTCCACAAGATAGAAATTGAAGCCGAACTTCTCGTATTTCGTATAGATGGAGTCGCGAGTGGTGCCAGCTATGTCTGTCACAACGTTTCTATTATCGCCCAAGAAAGCATTGATGAGTGAGGATTTGCCAGCATTTGGACGACCTACCACGGCAATGCGAGGAATGTCTTCTTCAATCACCTCATCCATGGTCTTGGTGAAGGTCTTCACGATGTCGTCGAGCAAGTCACCTGTGCCACTACCCGTGAGAGCCGAGATGCAATAAGGGTCACCCAATCCGAGTTTATAGAACTCAGGTGCCTCATAGCGCAACTCATTGGAATCCACTTTGTTGCATACCACAAGTGTTGGAATTTTGGAACGACGCAGAATCTCTGCCACCTCCATGTCGAGGTCAGTGACTCCAGTCTTTATATCTACGAGGAAAAGAATCACGTCGCACTCCTCAATGGCAATGAGGACTTGCTTGCGGATTTCCTCCTCGAATATGTCGTCGGAATTGACAACCCAACCACCTGTATCGACCACGGAGAACTCCTTGTTTCCCCATTCACACTTGCCATACTGACGGTCTCGGGTTGTGCCTGCCTCATCACTCACAATGGCGTGACGAGTCTTTGTCAATCGGTTGAAAAGCGTAGATTTACCCACGTTTGGGCGACCTACAATTGCTACTAAATTTCCCATAGTCTATTCAAATTGGATTACGGGGTGAATAAAAAAAGTTATTCTGGATGGTATCCAAAGAGGTTGAGTTCCTTGTCGGAATTGCGCCAGTCCTTGTCAACCTTCACGAAGGTCTCGAGATAGATGGACTTTCCAAAGAACTTCTCGAGGGACTTGCGAGCCTCGGTTGCCACCTTCTTGAGTGCCTTGCCTTGGTGCCCGATGATGATGCCTTTCTGAGAATCACGCTCCACGTAAATCACGGCATTGATATGGATGTGGTGCTCGTCTTCCTTGAAACTCTCCACACCCACTTCTACTGAATAAGGAATCTCCTTGTCGTAATAGAGCAGAATCTTCTCGCGGATAATTTCACTGACGAAAAAGCGTGCAGGCTTATCGGTCAATTGGTCCTTATCGAAATAAGGAGGACTTTCAGGGAGCAACTCACGAATGCGCTTCATGATAGGCTCCACATTGAACTTGGCAATGGCGGAAACTGGAATGATTTCTGCTTT
>OMTC01000190.1 GCA_900313845.1 uncultured Prevotellaceae bacterium | reverse complement strand
CCAAGTTTCATGTTTCAAGTTTCAAGAACTATGCCTTTTTAGGTGGTTATTTATGCGATGGATTCGCGTGATATTTTTTGTACGGTGCAAATGTCGTGAAACATTTCGGTATGTGCTTGCAGATATGTAACAAAAAGTTGATAGTTTGTAAAGCGGGAAAAGTATTTATGCGCAAGGTTACAAAACTGACAGAATTTGTTTCAAAATCTAATAAAGGATGGGGAGAAAGGGATTATCTTTGCAAATAAAAAGGAGAAGCCCCCACCCGACCTCCCCGAGGGGAGGAGAAGGAAAGACAATAGAAGATGCTATGAAAGGGGAGGAGATTAGTAAGAAACTATAAAAAATGGATTAAGGGAAAATGAAATATGACTATCAGACAGCTGATCCAATGCTATATATGCGACTGAAGGCTTATTCGAAAGAAATGAAGAAGTTCGCAACTGAGGCGGAAAGCATTCTGTGGGAGTATTTGAGAGCAAAACAATTGGGCAAAACGTTCAAAAGACAACATATAATCGGCGATTACATCGCTGATTTTGTTTGTTTAGAGTCAGGTTTAATTGTTGAATTGGATGGTGGGTATCATCAGTTGCCTGAACAACAAATCAACGATGAACTGAGAACTGAATGGCTGGAAAAACATGGATTCCGAGTGATTCGATTTAAAAATGAAGAACTTCTCACTAACATCGATCATTGTTTGGAAATAATCAAAGCATCATTATAAAATGAACAACGGAAAAAAGGCCACTTCTATCGAAGGGAGCACCCTTCAACTATCTACAAAAAGCCTCCCCTCGGGGAGGTTTGGAGGGGGCTTTGATTCAACATATATGCGTCGCTGCTTGCAATTGGCTCGCAACGGACAACAAAATGCACAGCCCAACCCGATGGTGGGGGCTGTTGTTGTTTGTGAGGGGAGAATCATTGGAGAAGGGTATCACGTGAGATGCGGAGAAGGACATGCGGAGGTGAATGCTTTGGCTTCGGTGAAGAAAGAAGATGAGCATTTGCTGAAAGACGCTACAATCTATGTGAGTCTGGAACCTTGTTCCCATTATGGAAAGACTCCACCTTGCGCCGATTTGATTATCAGCAAAGGACTGAAAAGATGCGTGGTGGGATGCGTGGACCCGTTTGCAAAAGTGCAAGGTCGCGGCATCCAGAAACTGCGAGATGCGGGCATAGAAGTGACGGTGGGAGTACTGGAGGAAGAATGTAAAAATCTCAATAAAAGATTCATGACTTTCCATCGACTGAAACGCCCATTTATCTCGTTGAAATGGGCAAAAACGAAAAATGGAGTCATCGGATTGAAGAGTGAAGAGAGAAGAGCGAAACATCATAATTTGATCATCTCCAACACCTATACTCAAATGCTTTGCCACAAGCGGAGAGCAGAGCATCAAGCCATCTTGGTGGGGAGAAGAACCTTGGAAATGGATGCACCAAGCCTCAACGTGAGGGCATGGAAAGGATGGAGCAGCGAGAGCCATCAAGCTTGTTTGAATGGCCGAGTCGTGACAGACTTCGACAAAGTCAAAGGGAAGAATCCACAACCCGTAGTGTTGGGCAAAAACGTGAAGGATTTGCCAGAGGGATGGTGGTGCTTCGAAACGATTGAAGAGACACTGTCAGCACTCTATGAGAGGGGTATTCAGACCTTGCTGGTGGAAGGCGGAAGAGAGACGCTACAAGCATTCATCGACAAGGATGTTTGGGATGAAGCATTCGTGGAAACAGGTGAATTTTCGTGGGCAGAAATGAATCGGGAGGAAGGCGTTGAAGCCGTGTTTGCACCCACTCTGAAAAATGCTGAAAGAGTGGAAGATGCATGGTTCATGGGACATCAGATAGAGCAATGGAGACATCTGTCGTGATGCGCAGATTCATGCCTTGCAAAGTGGTATCAAACCACGTTTTTGGTGCGTAATGGAGCTGGAAAAAGTGAAAAATAACGTGAAAAGACACTAAATCTTTTGAAATTTGCTATAAAATTCATTAAAAGTTAGGTAGTTAGTTCCGTAGAGAAAAAATTGTTCGTAAATTTGCAAGCTGAAAATATGTGCCTTAGGGGAATTATGCCCAATTGCGAGGCAAATCTTGTAAATTTTAAAATGAAAAAATCCTTCTACATACTTGCAACATTTGTAGTTGCAATGTTCGTGGCTTCGTGTATAGATGATGAAGAAACTACGGGTTCACCAGAATGCGCCATCACGGCATTTACTGTAGCCGATATTCCTTGCTACAGAACTATCAAGACCAGCGCCGGAGCGGACACCGTTATCAAGGTGTCGATGAGTGGCGGCGGAATCTTTTTCAACATTGACCAAATGAACAATCGCATCTACAATGTTGACTCCCTACCCTATTGGGTGGATTTGAGTAAGATTGTTCCAACTGTCACAAGTCGTGGTAACGTGTATGTACGTGGAGATGAAGAACCGTTCCACGCATTCAACAACGGTAAGGACACGATCGATTTCACGAAGAAAATCGAATTTTTGGTGGTGGCTTACGATGGTGTTTCGACAAAACGATACAAAGCTGACATCCGGCTCGCCAGCAATGATGCCGACTCTCTCTATTGGACAGCAAATACCATTGCCGCTCCGATCCAAGGAAAGCACCGCAGTGTGGCTTTCAACAACCGCTTGTACGTGTTCGCAGAGGGTAACGGCGCACCATTCGTCACTTTGTGCTATGCCAATTCCAACAACATGAACTGGAGCCAACCACTGCCACTCACGGGTGCTGCAGGAACCATCGACTATGCTTCAGTCATCGCTTTCCATGATAATTTCTATGCTCTCGACGAGAATGGGGTGATTTACAAGTCATCAGCTGAAAGCAATGCTTCGGTGTGGGAAAAAGCATCGGACAAGCACATGAAGAGCTTGCTTGCAGCCGACGACTATTTTATCTACGGCTACGATGGCGAAGCTATTTGGTCCACAGAGGACTTTGTGGACTGGTATGTGAACGGCAATGAGAATCTTGACCATCTCCCAATTCACTCGATTTCGTATGCCTCTTATAGTCTGAAAACCAATCCATACATAAAGAACGTGGTGATGATGGGAATCAATGATGAGTTGTCAACGTTGGAGAGTGGTCTTGTCGTTTGGTTTAAGCTTTCTGCCAATTCCACTAGTCTCAATGAAGACTGGAATTTTATCAATGGCATCATTTTTAACCAAATGCCACGCCTGAACCATGTGCAGATGATTTACTACGACGGTCAACTCATGGCGTTTGGTGCAGAACCGAAGGTAAAAACCGATGAAATAAAGGCTTACGACATGATTTACACGTCGAACGACAATGGCATCACCTGGCACGAGCATTACACCAAACTGGGGTTGCCAGCAGAATTGCTTGGCTACACAGGACAAGTGAGTGCCGCAGTGGTCAACAGAAAGATTTGGCTCGTTCGTGACGACGGAAAAGTGTGGAGCGGAATCATCAACAAGAAATCGGATAGAGCCGACGACTAAGAATCCCATCGTATTCACGTCAAAACCAACTCATAACAAAGAAAACCCATAGTTTTCCTAACCCCAAAAGCGGATGATAAAAGCTTGGTTCAGAATTGTAGCAATGTCGCTTGTTCTCTTGGCTTCTCCAGCCAAAGCACAAGAACTGGAATACGCGCTCGAATTGGGCGGTATGCTGGGCGGCAGTTTCTATCTGGGCGATGCCAATTACCACGCTTTCTTCAAGAACCTTCATCCTGCAGGTGGACTGGTGGGACGATACAACTTCAACCCACGCCGCTCACTGAAATTCAATATCGCTGCAACTCAAATATCGGGCAATGCACAAAAAATCAGCTATAAATATCCTGATATTCCTGAGCAGCAATGGGAATTCAAGCACATGCTGTGGGACGTAGGTGCCCAATACGAAGTGGGATTCTGGGGGTATGGCACAGGTGGAAGCTATAAAGGAAACCGAAAACTTTGCCCTTACATCCAATTCGGACTGGGAGCTACGGTTTGCAACAAGGCATTCACGCTGAACATCCCCGTGGGTGTCGGTGTGAAATACAAGTTCAAGCCACGCTGGAACGTGGGAATCGACTGGACCATGCGCTTTGCCATGAGCGACAATCTCGACGGCATCAAGGATCCCTATCGCATCGAGAGTGGATTCATGAAGAATAAGGACAACTATTCATTCACAATGATTTATATCACTTACGACCTCTGCCCTAAGTATCGGAAGTGTAACAACGAATAACAACGAAGAAGCTATGTCATATCTCGAACAAGTTGATAAAACCAGAGTTCCACGCCACGTGGCTATCATCATGGATGGTAACGGCAGATGGGCAACATCCCAAGGAATGGATCGCACGATGGGACACCAAGCTGGTGCACAGAAATCGCACGAAATCATGGAAACAGCCGTGAAGCTTGGACTCGACTACCTGACGCTCTACACCTTCTCCACCGAGAA
>OMTC01000199.1 GCA_900313845.1 uncultured Prevotellaceae bacterium | reverse complement strand
TCACCAGACGATGATAAGGTCGTTTCGGGAACATTAACGGCGAAAGAAACAGCGTGTCAACAATCGTAGGACGCCCCCTCAATGCAGTATATTTCAGGTCATGATTGATAATATTATGCCCACACACCGTATCACACTTTGACACAAAGGCATCAAACTCAGCCTTGGAATGAGTATGCAATACTGCACCATCATCCCTCACTGCCCCATAATCCATCACCCTCATCGTCTGTGGATTAACCTCTGTGTCAATGAATGCTATCATATCTTTTCGTTACCAAGTATTCAAGATAGGCACCATGTTCACTTGCAAAGTTACAAAATAAAATGAACCCACAAGAAATCCACAAGAAAAACTGTCACATCGCTTCCTTCTTTTCGCTATTTAAACACATGGTACTGGACCGTTAGCTCGGCGAAAGCCAACCAGTCCTATTGGTTTTGCTGACTTTCTCCTTTGATTGAACAGGTTTTCTCCTTTGATTGAACTGAACTTTCTCCTTTGATTGAACTGGCTTTCTCCTTTGATTGAACTGGCTTTCTCCTTTGATTGAGCTGAACTTTTCCTTTGGATTTACTGAAATGCCGAGCCCTCAACGAAAATATAGCGAGGGCTCGTTATCGCAACGCCGAGCGCTCGCCATTTCGATAACGAGCCCTCGGCAACTAGTTGAATCCAAAGGAGCGCGTCAGTCTATCCACACATGAGATGCTGACAATCCACTAAAGTTCTGCACTAAAAGCGTATCCATCCGACAATGCAATAGAAATCTTATCACCATTGCAAGATGTGACAAGACTGTATGCTAACTGTCGCCTAGCAATCATCGTTGTTTTTGTTTATCAGATTGACAACAACCTTCACCATGACATCCTTTTCTTCTGTCCTACTCTCGGCAATCATCAACGTAAGTGCAACGAGGGTGCTATCAGTAATGCGCTTGCTGCCATCAGGATGATAGAGGATATGGTTACCATTGAGGAACCAAAGGAACAGTGTAGCGGCAATGCGTTTGTTACCGTCGCTGAAAGAGTGGTTCTTGGTGACGAGATAAAGCAGCATGGCGGCTTTCTCCTCCACGCTGGGATAGAGTTCTTCGCCACCAAAAGTCTGATAGATTTGTCCAATACTGCTTTTGAAGGAATCATCTTTCTCGTTGCCGAAGAGGACGGAGCCACCAAATTTCTCACGCAAACCATTGATAGCTTCCATCGCATTCTCGTAAGTAGCATGGAAAGGCTCTTCTTTTGTGGTCTTATTGATGGTAAGCCGCTCGTAGTCGTAGTTGTCGAGCGTATCGAGGGCATAGGTGTAGTCTGTCACCACCTCAAACAGTGCACTGGTCTCATCGTTTGACAACAGCGGCTGGCTCTGTATGGTGCGCCCAAGCATACCCACCAACTGTCGTAACTCTCCAATCTGCTCCTTGCGCAAACGCTCATTGACAGCATAACCCTTGACGAGATAATCTTTTAGTATCTTGCGTGCCCAGATGCGGAAAGCTGTACCGCGTTTGCTCTTTACACGATAACCAACGGAGATGATGACATCGAGATTGTAATATGGAACAGGCTTCTTGATTCCATTAACGTGTATTTTTTGCACGTTATTTTCACGTTCTAATTCTCCTTCTTTAAAAACATTGATAACATGTCTGCGGATGTTGGATTCTTCTTTGTCAAATAGCACTGCCATCTGACTGGTGGACAGCCATACAGTCTCTTTCTCCAGCCGAACATCTATCTGTGTCTGTCCGTCCTCCGTCTGATATATGATAATTTGATTATTCAAGTCCATAGTCTAAAGAATTAAACTTATCTCGTTCTTCCTGTATAGACGTATTTGTAGTTTTGCTGGATGATGGCGTTGAGGAGGGAAGAACCGCCATTGCTGTTGCTACCCATAAAGTCACCATAGACGTAACAGAGAGGACCCTGGAGATTGGCAATGATATTTACGGTGGCAGGATTCATCGTTTTGGCACTGGAAGAGATGCTACTGCCGAATAGGCTGTAGGCAATGCTGGTGAAGGTGTAGCAATAGCGATAGCGGTCGGTATTGCTGCTTGCCAATTGGAGTTGCGTCTGCACTTGTGTAGTCTTGGTGCTAGTGTTGCTGTTGTATGCATCTTCCACACTGGCATGGCAATCAACCCAATTCCATGCTTGTGTCATATCGCAGGAGTAGTCGGTCACGACTCCATTGTCGGGCCACCCTTCTATGATAGCACCATAAACCACATCGCGATAACTGTTGCTGCTATTGCCGTAAGGATTCTTGCTGACGATAGACAGTTTTCCACGCACATCATCAAGGGTGTGAAAGCCTCGCACACTGCCCATGATGTAAGGTTCGCGGGCTGGATCGCTGAAGCACTCGCGGATGCTTGCACGCCACGTCTCGCTTTGGTCTGTAGAACCACTGCTTTCCTTCTGCATGATGACAGACACGGCTTCGGATGGATTGTTCTTCACAAAGTTGATGAGGATATCAATGGCATCCTTGAACTTCACACCCGTTGCCACCGAACCATGATAGATTTCGAGATTATCGAGCTGAATATCGGATACAGAATTCGATGTGTAACGAGGACGAAGGTCGAATGCACGCACACCGTTTGCCAAAAGTCCAGCAATGTCCTCTGTTTGGCATTTGGCATAATTAGCGGTATTGCATGTGGCAGCATCGTGGGCTCCTGGAGTGGAGAGCATACTGAAATAGGTGTTGCCAGGAATGGTGCTCATCCAAAGATTGGATGCCGTGGTAGAGGTGAAGGACAGGTCGTTATCCTTTCCTACTTGGATATTGGTAAATGTCTGGCTGTAGAATTTACCGTCGGAAGTTCTTACCGTCACCATCACACCTTTAGCCAACGGCACAGGGAGAAGATAGGCAATGTAGGTACCTGCATCGTTGCCCTGAACAGTCACGACATCACTCTGTTGATTGGTGGCATAGGTCAATTCATCACCTGCTGAGTAGATGAAGCTTGCGTCGTTGCCCTGTCGCATGATGGTTACAGGTCCTGCAATTGGGCTCTTGTCGATTGCATAGACACTCACGCTCTCCACATTCGTGAGACTACCTGTCGAAATATTGAGACGAGTCAACCACGGGTCGAGGTTGGTGTAGTGAGAGGTGACATTCTCATCCGTCAGACTACATACTGCCGATTTGACCATATAGCCCGAACCTTCTGCATTTTCCGCTGCTTGTTGCCTTGCATAGACCATAGCGTCGATGTCGGCATACTGGTAAGTGTTATCCACCACGATTGGTGTCTGACCAGAGAGTATGGTATTGACCAGAGCCACCACATCGGCTACATCGATTCCTCCTTCGGCATTCACATTAGCCAGCAGGGGATTGAAATATGTATTCGGATTCAGGATGATATTCACGAGAGCCACCACGTCGGATATGTTCAACTGCTTGTCGTTATTGACATCACCAACAATATATCTCAGGCTGGCTATGAGGTCATCATACGATTCGACTTTCACTTCATCGACAAAGAGTTTTGGTGTACCTGCAGAACCCACATTTCCACTGTTGTAACCCAGATGAATCTTGCCCGAAGTGGCAGAATTGAGCAAAAGACGGATGACTCCGTTAGTCCATACGCCACTTGGATATTTGAGGTTATCATAGTGGGTGGTACCGTTTTGCTCCACGAAACCGAAAGTGCTTTCATAGTTATCGGTCATGTTCGTGCCGGCATTATAGACCTTATAGGAAATGAGATAGCGTCCTGCAGGCAGGGTAAGATTCTGATAGTAGCCAACAGCATTGGTCCAACAGCTCGCCAATCCAAGTGCACCACCTGAGGTGTTCGTGTCGGGACCAACAGCAGGAACAATGTAGGTTGAGCCTGCCAATCCTAAATCTGAACCATAACGGAACGCCCCTCCAGCCTTGGCATCGCCTGTGGCATCGGGAATCCATCCCGTGACAGGTTGGCAACTGGAGAGTCCTCCATTAGATGGAGCATCTTTGGCGTAGGTATAAACATGGGACTTGACGAAATCGGTTTCCGTGTCAAAACCAGCATTCGTCAGATACTGAGAGGCGACACCGGACTGTGCTGAGAGGCATGTCGCCTTCAACAACACAAGGAATAAAAAAGATAGAAGAGGTTTCATAAAAAATGAAGAATGAAGAATGAAGAATGAAGAATGTAGAAGGGGAGGGAAAAAAGTGAAGAGTGAGAAGTGAAAAGTGAAGAGTTGCCGTCCGGATGGCATTTTTCACTTTTCACTTTTCCCTTTTCCTTCTCCTCCCCTCGGGGGAGGTTGAAGAAATGAGAGCAACAGGCAACGGAAAAAAGGAAATAGTAATTTGTCCATCATATATATAGGTTCAAGTGAAAACGGAAAGAATCTACTATGCGATGCAAAACTACAAAATCTTGATAAATTAAGAAAATAATCAATAATACATTTTTGTCATGTCGTAGAATTTCTTCAAACGTACTGGATTAGAAGAGAAGAAATTGCGGGCATGAGAAGAGGACACGCCATCGGTAGAAGGACGATGCTTGGTGAGTCGAGTGACACGTATCACACACATCACACCTCGTGCCTTTCCTTCTTTTTGCACAGAAGCAAACGAGGTGCTTGGCATGAGTGCCATGCAGTAGAGACCAAGGTCGAGCCATACCGTCTGGTCCTGGATGGTTCGCCATTCCTGACGGTCGTAATTCTCAGGTGTACCCGTTTTGGAGAAGAGTACCAAGCCCTTATTTAATTCTTCAACTCGATGATTCATCGGTGTGAGAAGATTCGGAGAATGGCTTTGCGCGTATTGCAATTCGTTGAGGAAACGGTTCCACACTTGGTTCGACTGCTGTGGATGCTCAAAGCGCTGCGTGAGGAGTGGTTGTTCCTCATCCATGCGAATGAGGGAAGCACGCACAGCTCGCTTGGTGAGCATTCGGGTCCATGCCTCTGCCAACTTCACGCAGTTCCACTCATTGCTCCCCTGCCCCAAGACCCACGGCACGAGGTTCGCCCGCAAGGTGTGAGGTTTGTCGTGCAGATGGTCGTAGTACATCACCGTTGGGTCGGGATTCACAAGGTCGAGACCCAGTTGGTCGGCTTCCTCCAATCGAAGTCCTCGCCAGATGTAGTGGAGCATGTTTTCGTTTTCCTCATCATAGAAAGCATCGTAGGACTTCACGTCGTAGAGTCGGTCGATGTTCTGGAAAAGCGGAAGGCTGGTCCAGTTCATCTGGTCGGTATTGGACTGAAGATGGAGACGGCTGGTGAATGGAGCGTAGTTACCAAAATGGTATGTGCTGGCAGAACCGCTTTCGTTCATCATACTTAGCACGGTAAGAGCCACTGGATAGACATCATCGGACTTCGCCAAGAAATCGCCCATGCGCTGGGAACCATTCCAAAAGCCTGGTGCCTTGAGTGACCAAGCATCGATTTCCGTTCCGTAGAAAGAGGCATGAGAAAGTGGAGCGTGAAGCGTGGAGCGTGAAGCGGCATCATTGGGGAGTAGGCGATATTTTCCCACGGTATTGAGGTCAATGAGAGATGGGGTGGTCTGCACGGCAGCAAGTGCAAGCAGTGGTTTGAAGGTGGAGCCCACGTAGCGGCGCATCAGGGCTGGATTCTTTCGACTGGCAGCTATCTCCTCGCTGATGCCGCGGTTGGCACTGCAATAAAACGGTGCCGCTATGACATTGCCTGTTGCCATATCCATGACGGTGAGCGACATTTCCCAAATATCGTCGGACTTGGCAAAAGACTGAGGCATCAGCACTGTTTCGCAATAGCGTTGCATCTCGCGTTCGAACTCGAGTGAAAGCATCGGGTCAACGGTCAGCTGGACGGTGTCCTTGAATGTGGAATTCCGCAGTGTGCTCGAAAGCCCTGTCACCATCTGCTGTGTGAACATGTCTATGAAGCCCTTGTCGAGAAAGAAGCGCGACTTACCACTATTGGAATTGACCAATAGGGAGAGATTGAGCATAGGATTATGATGGGACACCACAAACTCGTTTTGCTTCTCACCCGTTCTGTTGGTGATAATGAGTTTGAGGTCATTCTGGAACGGCACGATTTCTCCCTTTGCACCTGCTTCTGTGGAATGGATATCGACAGTGTTGCCCACACTATCGACTACATGGCAATGCACTCCTCCTTCCACTTTCACCCTCAACTGATTAGCGGAGAGATACTCCAGTTTCAGAGCCTTACCGTGGTCGCCAAGATTGACAATCAACATGGTGTTTTGCTGATTGTATTCTTGGAAGCAAGTGTAATAGTCCACCTCCCGATTCATCCGCATAAACTTGCGCTGGCTTTTATCAGCCGTGACAATGAAATTGCCTTGAGCATGAGATGCCATGCGGATAGGCATCATGTTCTTGCCCCAAACGATGAAGCAATGCTTACTTTCGGGGAAGAGTGAATTGTCGGCAGCCATGATGGTTCCCTGCCAAGGGTCCTTTTCGAGCGCCACACGGAACATAGACGGAACGAGTTCGATGCTCTTCACATCGAGACTGTCCTTTTCGAACTTGATGTTGAAGATGCGCGTGCCCATGTTCTGACGCTGTTTCATGAGCAAATTAGGAAGCACGCTATTGTTGAAGAACTTCCGTTGCGATTCGTTCATGAAAGCATCCGTGTGAATATCCACAAGGCGAAGGTCAGACACACGTCCACCCATGCCTTCCTTATAATTCTCAGGGAAGGCAAAGGTGAAAGCAGCATATTTGAGATTCAGTTCCTCCAAAGATTTTGGTGCTTTGTTGGTACGCTCTTTGGCATCGTTCAACAGCTCGCGAAACAATTTGTTGGCATTGCCAATGAAGCCAGCTTCAGATTCGGGTGTATAGACATCCGACTTGGCATCCCTGCCAAACTGCGTACACCCCTTGAAGCAGGTGGCAACAAGAACAAATGCAGCCAGCAATGCTGCTGCCCAAAGGAAATAAGCCTTGTATTTTGAGGACCATTTGCGGTCGATTTTCGACTGAGTCACGATAGGAGATTTACGGATTTAAAGATTTATGATTTACGAGGGTTATTTTCCTGCACGTGGTTTTGGAGTGGAAGGTTTAATAGCCGTAGATTCTTCAGCAGATTTAGAAGTGGAAGACGCATTGACGTTAGCATTAGCATTGTCCTTGACCTGTTTCAATGAATCTTGTGAGGCTTTCAATTTTTTCAGGCTATCGGCAAATTCACTGTCTGACATGAACGGCTGACTGCTCTCCGAAGCCGCGATGTCCGGAGCCCATATCTCTATGGTCTGCTCCATTCCCACAAACAGTGCGTCCTGCTTAATGCCGGCCTTGTTGAGCAAGGTTTGAGGCAGCAGCATACGTCCGTTGCTATCCAACTGAACTTCCTGAGCCTCAG
>OMTC01000121.1 GCA_900313845.1 uncultured Prevotellaceae bacterium | reverse complement strand
GATATTCCGTATCACTCTTCTTCGTAGCCACAGCATTGACAGCTATGGAGAGTTCCTCTTGGGTGGCATCGGAGAAATACACTTGGTCTGGCAGATCATCCGCATCCAACACGTCGTTCACAAGGAAGCCACGGACGTTGGCATTGGCATTGACTTTTGGCGTGAAGCCATGCACCAATTCGTGGATGGTAACTTGGTCGAGCAACGACAAATTCTCATTGCCATAGCTGGACACATGGGTTGCTTCGATGTCGTAATCCACGAAATGACCGAGCAAGCTGCTCTGCAACCACCACTGGGCATAGGCTTGAGAATGAGCAGGAATGGTTCCAAACTCGGTTGGAATGCTTTCACCCATCGCCAAGGTCTTCTCGCTGCCATTGAGTTGTGAGCTCACGAACTCGAAGTCGATGAGCAATCCCTTCTTGTTTTCCACAATCTCAGGCTGCTTCGTTACCATCCTCACTTTCGTGGCATCGCCATAGCCCTTGTTGTTGATGACGAGGGCAAACTCCGCAGGCACCATCGGCTCCACATTCTCCGTCAGCGCATCGTCGCCATAGATGTCGCGCTGCATGAAATAAGTGAGGTCGAGTTCAGGCGAAGGCTTCACAGTGAGCGTCACAGGGAAGAGATCGCGGCTCACTTCCAATCCGCTACTTGGATCCACGAAGCTCAGTGTGCCTCCGAAGGAATAGTCAACCGCCTCTTCTGGAGCCGCATACTTCGATGGGATGAAGAGGATGGTAGCCGTACCCGTTTCGTCGGCTCCCAACAGCCAACCGCTTTCCATGTCCAAGTCGCCTTCGAAATTCTTCAGACTCTCCGTGTGCATTTCGAATTCCTTCGCCGTTGCCATTGCACCCGTCTGCATATTGGTCACTTTCAGCTTCAGCTTCACGTCGCGCATCGGAACCTCCGTGTTGCCGTTCGTCACTGAGAGCGTACCTCGGAATGCCTGACGCGTCATCGTCATTGTCTGATTGATTTGCAGAGAAATAGTGGCACAAGTGGAGTTGGAACCATCAGCAAGACGTTCCTTGAATTTCTCGAATTCATCAACGAACAAATCATCCACACTCTGATAACCCTTCGATTGAGCAATGGTTTGTGCTTCCTCCATGGCAGTGAGATAGGTTTCTATCTTGTCGATGTCAATCATATTATCGAAGGCAGTAAGTTGAATGTTCGATAAATAATAAGCATCCGAGTTGTTCATGCGTTCGATAAACTGATTGAACTCAGCATCGCTAATATCCTGTGGTTTAAAGGAGCGTACATCGTCGGCATTGATTGGCGAGTTTTTCTGAGCAGCTCGGTTCAGACCTTCAAACATGTCAGATAATTCCTTTGTAGTACATATTTCCGTCCATCGCTCACTGCCAAAGAATTCATTCGCATATGCCTTGTAAGCCTCCAAATACTGCTTAAAGCACAAAGTCTGTTCCAAATAATCAGTCACGAAATCAGGAGCGGTGGAAGCTTTCTTTTTGCCAGCTATCTTCTTTTGTTTTGGAGCATCGGGTGCACCGCATCCACCTCGAATAATGTCATCCAGACTCATGATGCAACCGATGGCACCAAACACCTTACCAGTCATACCAGGCATGCAACCGCCAATAGACATACCGATAGGAACAAACCAGTCACTCCAGAACGACACCTCCTTATTCGTTGCATACTTATGGAGATTTTTCAAAAGAGTCGATGCGAAGCCCCAAACACAACCTATCGGGCCATCTATGAACAGGCTCGCGCAATCGCCCAAATCTGCTAAAGCTATAGTTGCATTCACCAAACAAGGAACACAAAGATTAGTAGCATCAATATGCTTCGTCCAGTCGTAGCCGAAATAGCTCAGGATGTTTGGACCATTAGGATTGCCCAAACCGCCCATTGGCGCAGCATCACCGCCACCACTGCTTCCGCCCGTGGAAGGACAAACCTCATATTGGATGGTTCGACTATATTGGTGCCAATGCCAATCTTTACCACAATCCCACCAGTACTCCACGCGCGGTTCAGTCTTGCACCCATTCTTCGACGGTGCACGCCGTGGCGATTCAGCCGAGCTTTCCTCCTCCATGCGTGTCACCTTCACAGGGATGACATACGACTGCTGAGGTGCAAGCGTTAAATCCTTACACTCTACCAGAGGTTCCCACTTGTAGGCACCTGCCGTTTCAGGGAGGGAGAACACAGTTTGCTGTGCAGTGATCAAACCCTTGTTGGTCAGAACAGCATAGAAGATGATGCTCTCGCCCACGCCCAACTGCGTCACTTCCACCTTGTCAGGTATCACCATTTCCACCACAGGTGTAGGCACATTGGTTTCGTACTTCACGGTGGTAGTGATGTTGTATTCATCTTCCACTTCCGTCTCCTCCACGCTCCAGCTCACACTCACCGCCTGATAACTGAGGTTCACCACTTCGGTAGTGACTTTATCAGGGTCTACGAGCAAGTTGTTCTGGTAGGCATTGTGTTTGTCGGCAGTCACATTCACCTGATAGTAACCCTCATTCAGTTCCACACTGAAAAGACCATCGCTACCCGTCACTCCCTGCATCACGAGTGCTCCCGTGATAGGATTGCGAATGACCACTTCAGCACCACTAACATGAGGTTTTTCCTCGGTGTAGTAGGTGTATTCATCGCACACATCGATGACCAGCGTACCAATGGCATTGCTCACAGGAGTAACAGAGAAATTCATATAGGTACCGTTACCGTTTTCGCAGTTGATACCAATCCTACCCGTTACAGGCACATTGAGTTGCATGTCGTCGGTTGGAGTCATACGTAGCACAATGGTGGCAGTGTCGTTCTGGTTCAGTCCAGGCATCGTCGCACCACTTAGCGGTTTCATCCAGTCAGGCAACGAAAGCGTAATCTTGCCCGTATTGCCCTTACCCGTATTGGTAAGGTTGAAACTATAGTCACGTCCTGTCTGTTTCACCATGGTGGTGTTCAGATTCTGCTTCTCAACCACCAAATTTCCTTGTGCCAAACGAGCATAGACGTGCATGGTCACATTGAGCGAAACACCCTCTTTGCTGGTGATACGCACTTTGATGATTTGCCATTCATTACCCTCCGTAGGGATTGTAGGGTTTAGGCGGTAAGTCATGCCCACCGTTTTGCCACCAGCTATCGAAGCAGGAAGTTCGAATGTAGCATTAAAGCCTTCAGGAGCTTCCTGCATCTCGGCCTTCACGCCCGTCAGAGTCAATGTGCCAGGGTTGACCAAATCAACCACACCTTGAATAGGGTCTCCAATCGTCACGTCGCAAGTGATGTATTTCGAGTCGGCACGTTTCAGTCCATACACGTCGAACGATGCCATCTCTTCGGTGGTAGGGTCATCCTTGTAGCATGCTCCTACACCGAAGTGACCCGACTGCAAATCGAACAATTGCCACTCCATCGTGAATCGTCCAGAAGCATCGGTCACTACCGTCTCCACCTCGCGTGCTCCACCGTTTATCAAATAAACGTCAACTTCAGTGTTAGCAGTCTTGTTACCTGAAATGCTTCCGCTGATAACCACCTTGTCGCCCTGACGATACACCTTCTTATCGGTCTCCACCTTCGCAGTGAATGGTGAGGTAGCCTTGACCGTCACTTCCTCCGAACTATTGTTAGAGAAAATCAACTCGTTCACCGTCTGCTGTTCGTTCACCACGGCATAATACACATAGTCTGCCACCTTGTCGGACAGTGTCATCTTGCGCACGATGGTTTCTGAGCCACCCACTGGAATCTCTGCCGAAGTGTACATGATGCCTAATGCCTTCGATTCGCCCTTTTGATAGAAAGTCACTGGAGTGGAAGCTGCCAATGGATAGGAGCCATCGTTGACAATCGTCACCGAAAGCGTGAACGGCGAGCCTATCATTGCCTCTGTCTCACTTGCAACCATCTTGGTGATGCGTGCATCTGGAAGTGTCTGGTCAGTGACAATCAGGAAGCAGGTACCCGAAGCAAAACCATCGGCTTGAACGGTGAAAATCACCGTGTGGGAATCACCACTCACATCGTTTTTCTTCGACTTCACGCTCACATCCGCACTTACCTTGCCAGCAGGGATGATGACCGTCTTCTGATACTCTAAGTCGTCATCGAAGTTACTACTCAATTTGACTGTCAGCGGACTGCTCACATCCGAAGTGGTATTACGCTTCACAGTAAGCACTGTTTCACCACCTTCTTTCACGGTACCAGCCTGAGAACTAACGCTCAGTGCCGCACCATCATTGTCGAGCACGGTGAGACGAGCTTCCACACTACCTGCCGACTCACCGCCAGCAGAACAGCTGCACGATGCCACCCAAATGGCAGCACGCAGCGTGTAAGTGCGGTCGCCATCCTGCAAGCTGTTGTCAACAGGACCCAAGTTGAAGAAAATGGTCTCCACACCCTTGTCCATGATGAGCGTGCTGTTACTATAGTACAGACCACCTTGGGAATCATCCGAGAGACGAATGCTAATCTTGTTGTCGGTATTTCCCGTGCGACTCAGCACGGCTGAAACGGCAGTCACGCCATCCGCCTCGCTCACCTGATTGGGAGTGAGAGTGAGTGATAGAACTGGCATATCGTTGTCCTGAAGAATGACAACCGCTTCTCCTGCCGTGTAGTTCTGAGCTGAAGCCGTGAACGTATTCGACTGCTCAAGGTGAGGCATATCGTCGTCAACCGTTGTCACGTTAACCGTTACTGACTTCTGCCCTTTTGGAATCGTTGCCTGTGCTGGGAACTGGAAGCGCTTGTTATCCTCACTTGCCAAGGTCACCACGAGTGGACTCGCCTGCGCTTTCGTAGTGCTGATAGTCAAGTCGAATGACTCACCTTCCGTCAATAACAACTTCGAAGCCTTCACCGTGAGAGGTGGGTATTCATTGTCCTCGATAACCAAACGAGCAGTGGCTGGAGCATAGCCGTAGCCGCTCACTTCGATACTCACCACGGAGTCTTCGTCAAGCACATCATTGTCGTTTACGTTCAGATAGAACACGGTGCCCGACTGCCCTAAAGGTATCGTCACCTTTGCTGGCAACGTCAGACGAGAATCATTCGTTCCAGTAATGGTGAAGTCTTGGATATTATACCAACGACCACTGCGGCTCAACTTGCATTGGATGCGGTCTCTAGAACCTTCGCTCACCTTCAGTTTCGAGAGTTCCAACGTCAGTACCTTCGTCACGTTGAGAGCAGCCTTACTATCCTGCGTGTTATTGTCGAGCACCGAAGGATGTTCACCCGTTTTCTCAGTAGGCACCACCGTCACCCGCACTTTCGAATTTCCATCGAGTCCGAGCAAAGAAGGAACGGCAATTTTGGCTGAACGATTCACGCTTGCCTTCGCTGCCAAAGTCTTGTCGTAGAAAATCGTCTCCAGGAGTTTCACCACGCGTCCATCGGTGGTAAACAGCGAAATTTGCTCACTCCATCCATCTTCGGTTGCAACGGCTCCCACGTTCTGCACTTTCCATGTCAGTTCGATGGTGTCGCCAGGAGTGACTTGCGTTTTCTTGAAACTGATGTCGGAAGGCATCAAGTCGGGACGAGGAATTTCCTCGATGGTGATTAGACCGTCTTTTTGCTCACTCACCACATTGTTCATCTGCCTATCGCTGAGCACTACGGATTTGCTCTGCAAATAGACTGGTAACTTCGCCCCATTAGCAAGTGTGACTGGCAGGGACAAGTCCAGCGTAAGCAGAGTTCCCGTATTGTCGAGCAAAAGGGCATTGTCGTCGCTAAAAACAATGATACGGTAGTTGTAATAGTATTCTATTCCGCCCTGATTCCGCCACTGCCTGCCCATATTTCTGCAAGTATATTGATGGTTGGCAGCACGTTTCTTCGACAAATTGATAACGGGGTTACCCGTTTCGCTGTCGGTTGGCAGTTCGACAGGCAAGGAAATCTCAAACTGCACACCAGTGATGTCGCTAGTATTCTCGAGCAAAATGGGCAAACTCAAGGTCTTTCCCGCTGGATAGCTCACACTGTCCACGCGCAACACATTGGTTTGTGCCTGCATTGCCGACGCCAAGCAGACCAAGATGGTCAATAGTTGGAATTTGAAGTATCTCATAATGCTTGCATTTTTTATTTCTTCACTTTCATTTGTTTGCCATTCACATTGATGATGTAGATGCCAGAAGGCAATGTATCCCAGTCACCGAGACGACGACCTT
>OMTC01000348.1 GCA_900313845.1 uncultured Prevotellaceae bacterium | reverse complement strand
CATTATTTGTGATGTTCCTTGCTCGGGAGAAGGTATGTTTCGAAAGGACCAGCAAAGCATCTCCGAATGGAGTCCTCAAAATGTAGAAACCTGTTGGAAACGGCAACGCAATATCATTCAGCAAATATGGCCTTGCCTCAAACCGAGTGGTATTCTCATCTATTCCACTTGCACCTACAACACACTGGAGGATGAGGAAAACGTGAAATGGATTCAAGACGAAATGCAAGCCAAGGTATTGGATTGTGAACCTGATGCTAATTGGGGTATAACGTGCAACCTATTGAAAGGAGAGAGTTTTCCTTGCTATCATTTTTTTCCTCACCACACCAAGGGAGAAGGCTTCTTCCTTGCCAGAAACATGCTAAACAAAGCATTTCAATTCCAAAGGACATCAAGAATTGGGTTCAAAATCCTGACTGCTTTGATTTCCTCACAGAAGAGAAAACCCAATCCTTTTATGCTTTTCCCAAAAAACACACCTCCATCTTGGAATACGCTCAAGCCTTTCTTCATACCCTACATTATGGCATCCAACTTGCCACTTTAAAAGGAAAAAACTCACTTCAACCATCACATTCATTGGCTCTGAGTAATTCATTGAATTCCAATCTGTTTCCAAGAGTAGAATTAAACTACGAACAAGCCATTTCATATTTACGTACTGAAAGCCTGACACTCCCTTCCGCCACTCCTTTAGGATATGTGCTTGTCTGCTATCAGAACCACCCTTTAGGGTTCGTCAAGAATTTGGGTTCTCGAGCCAACAACCTTTATCCATCCGAATGGCGTATTCGTAAAACGCTCGAATCATAACTCGAGTAAGAAGAACAAAGAGCAAACCATTGAAACCATATAACTATCAACAATCAATGAAACCTTTATTCATATCTTTGCTAACTGCATTTAGTCTTAGCGCAACGGCACAAAACGACATTTCCTCTCAAACAATTGATGAGTTTGGAAACTATTTCATTCAGGACTTTGAGGATGCAAGCACCTACCCTCTCAACCAATCCACTGAGGAACAAAGATTTGTGGTAGAAGGGCAAGGCGAATGGCTCTATAAAGGAACCTATCAATCCACCAACACCAACTACAATGTGGATGGTTCCACCGCCAATCTACGTCTTCCAAAGAATGGCGGTTATTACGTCATTACTCCCGTGCTGAACAATGGCGTAGGTTCAGTGAGTTTCTATTTGGGAAGAGCCACCGTCACACTTTGGACCTCCACCGATGGTGGTAACACATGGCAAAACATCGGCACAGCCAGTTCAAAAGGCGTAGTCAATACAATTCAGATTGAAAGCCTCGAAGTAAACCGCATCAAGATTTCAAACGAAGCATCGAAAGATGCAGACATTGACAACCTTGCAGTCACTGCGCAAGCTTTTGGCACAATCGCCACGGTTCAAACCGATTCAGCCTACAACATCACTCAGAACTCTGCCACACTTAGCGGAACGATTCTCGATGCTGGTTCTCAAACCATCACTGAATGTGGCATTCTTTGGAGCACGACAAACGCTCAGCCTTCTCTTTCTGATAGAATAGCAAAAAGTGAAGTAACCAACCAAGCACATTTCGAAGTACAGCTCACACGCCTTCGTGCTTCACAAACCATTTACTACCGTGCTTACGCTCGTTCCTCAGCAGGATATGCATACGGCGAAGCACAATCTTTCACCACCCTGGAAAAGACTGGAGATGAAGAAGGTAGCGGGGATTCCGACATCGTTGGCAATGCCATCTGGTGTGCTCCCGATGCCGACGACACCACAGCAGACGGTTCTTCCGAACATCCATTTTTCGACCTCCAGCGAGCCATCGACATTGCCGAGCCAGGCGACCGCATTTGGATGAAAGCAGGAACCTACGTCTATGATAAGCGCATCAATATCGACGATAGGAATGGCACTGAAGATGCACCCATCGAAGTGTTTGCATACGGCGGCAGAGCCATTCTCGATTTCTCCGCCCAGCCCTATCACAAGCATTCTGACAACCCCTATCAAGGTGTACGTCTCACCAGCAGTTATTGGCATTTCTATCGTATCGACATCACCCATGCTTCCGACAACGGTATGCTGATAGAGCGCAACAAGCCGACGGGAGGCTCTTCGTCCGATATTTTCACACGCACTCAAGATGGACACGACAACATCATCGAGCAATGCAATTTCTATGGTAATGGCGACACGGGTCTGCAAATCAAGAATTTAGGTTCCTACAACTACATCATCAACTGTGATGCCTACGAAAACGCTGATGAGGATGACGGAGATGCCGACGGCTTTGCTCCTAAAATCTCTGCTGGCGATGGAAACTATTTCTTCGGATGCCGTGCTTGGAACAATTCCGACGATGGATACGATGTGTTTTTCAAGAAAGAAGGAGGATTTGAGGACAACAAAACCATCATCATGGAATACTGTCTCGCCTACCAGAACGGCATCATGAACGGGACTGCCACGAGCGGAAATGGAAACGGTTTCAAGATGGGCAGCGACCAAGGACGCATGAATTGCATTTTGAATCGATGCTTAGCAGTGGAAAATCTCAATAAGGGATTCGACCAAAACCACAATTCGGGCGACATCATCATGAATAATTGCACAGGGATTGGACAAACATCATTTGGTGGAAAATCCTACAGCTATCGCATTTTCGAGGAATTGGCAAGCGGTTCCGTTTGTGAAATCCGAAACAGCATAGCCATCAATGATAGGCTAAAAACAGGTGATGATGGAAAGAAAGGCAAATGGGGGCGATTCGATGTCAGTGTCGCCAGCAAGGAAGAGCAGAACGATTGGAAATGTCCACCTGAGTATTTCATCGACATGACCCATTCCGAACAACTCATTGCTCCACGTCAAGACGATGGCACTCTCCCTGAAATCTACTACGCACACATCTCAGTATCCGAAGGCAAATCTCTCATCGATGCGGGAGAGAAAATAGATGCAGATGACAGCAAGTATGCCACCACCTTCATCACCATCCCAGCCATTGAATATGCAGGTGAAGCCCCTGACTTAGGAGCCTACGAAACGGATTTCCTACTGAAGAATGCCACCTTGCCTGTAGAA